>CADBNB010000143.1 GCA_902795895.1 uncultured Lachnospiraceae bacterium
CTAAGCAGGTTCCAGTTATGAAAAAAGAAGGAAAGGATACTACTGCTTTATTTGAAGAGATGAAGGTTCTTTCTGATAAGATTAAGACATTGGATGATCAGGTTAGAGATATTGATGCACAGTTAGATGCATGGATGCTTACAATTCCAAACATTCCACATCCTTCTGTACCAGCTGGTAAGAGCGATGAAGAAAATGTTGAAATCCGTAAGTTTGGAGAGCCTACAAAGTTTGATTTCGAAGCAAAAGCTCACTGGGATATCGGAAAAGATTTGGATATTTTAGATCCAGAGATGGCTGCAAAGACAACAGGTGCACGTTTTACATTCTACAAGGGAATGGGAGCAAAGCTTGAGCGTGCTATTATGAACTTCTTCTTAGATGTACATGAGAAGCAGGGATATGAAGAAGTATTCCCGCCATTTATGGTAAGCCGTGAGAGTATGACAGGAACAGGTCAGCTTCCTAAATTCGAGGAAGATGCTTATAAAGTAACAGGAGATGGAAAGGAATATTTCTTAGTTCCTACAGCAGAAGTTCCAGTTACAAATATGTACCGTGAGACAATTTTAGACGGAACACAGTTGCCAATCAAGCATTGCGCATACACAGCTTGTTTCCGTGCTGAGGCTGGTTCTGCAGGACGTGATACAAGAGGTCTTATCCGTCAGCATCAGTTCAACAAGGTTGAGTTAGTTGAATTTGCAAAACCAGAAGATTCTTATGCAGAATTAGAGAAATTAACAAATGATGCAGAAGAAGTATTACAGATTTTAGGATTACCATATCGTGTAGTTAAGATTTGTATGGGTGACTTAGGATTTACCGCTGCTATGAAGTATGATATTGAAGTTTGGATGCCTTCTTACGGAAGATACGTTGAAATTTCAAGTTGTTCAAACTTTGAAGCATTCCAGGCTCGTCGTGCAAATATTAAATACAAAGACAGTGCAAAAGACAAAGCACAGTTTGTTCATACATTAAATGGTTCAGGTGTTGCTATTGGTAGAACAACAGCAGCTATTTTGGAAAACTTCCAGCAGGCAGACGGAAGCGTTGTAATTCCAGAAGCACTTCGTAAGTACATGAACGGAAAAGAAGTTATTACAGGAAGAAAATAATAATAAAACTTAATTTGGTCGGAGTTCAGACTACGATTACGTTAAACGCTCCGCGAGGATGCGCATGAAATAAAAGATTAAGAAAGAAGTTGTGTTCTAAAAGGATGCAGCTTCTTTTTGTGTCTTTGGAAAATCACATTGCATTTTCTGTGACACAAAAACGCTCAGTGGGGAGCCGCAGACCGCGGAGATGGAGTTAATTGCTGCGCAATACCACGGTCGCGCTAGAGTTTTGCAAGCAAAACTCTTTATTAGATAAAACATTTTTAATATTGTTAGAAAAGACTAACTTGAGGGTTACATTAAAAATATTTTTATAATATGTATATAGTGTAAAAATATGTTAAAAAAGCATAAAATACACAATAAATGATTTAAAAAAATAAAAAAATTGTGGAATATATACAAAAAAATTGTTATAATTGAAATAGAGGTTTGCAAAAAACGATATGTGCTTCGAGGGTATGTAGGAATATTCAAAGAGTACATTTGAAATGTTCTCTCGAAAATCTTGTACAAAGGGCTCTGAGAGAATATTTGGAACAAAAGGAGGTAAAGCGATGAACAAAAACAAGAAGTGGCTAAAAAAGGGAGTAGCATTGGCTATGGCATCACTTATGTGTGTTTCGGCAATGCCGGGAGAGACTCTGATTATGGCTAATGATAACACTGGTGATGCAAAGACTGCAGATTCTTCAAATGGTGTTTATCAGGTTGAAGTAGATGCCAACGGAAATATTGTGGCGGATAATGCAACAAGTCTGGAAAATCAGTCTTTTACATGGGACAATGCCAATGTGTATTTTGTTTTGACGGACCGTTTTAAAAATTCAGATAAAAGCAATGACCATTCTTATGGAAGAGGATTGCAGGCAGATGGAAAGACCGCTGTAGAGGGATTAGATACCTATACGAATCCCGGAACTTTCCATGGTGGAGATTTGAATGGATTGACGGAAAAAGTTGAGGATGGATATTTTACGGATTTGGGAGTAAATGCAATTTGGATTACTGCTCCTTACGAGCAGATTCATGGATATACTTCGGGAAATGTGCAAAGTAACAATGCAAAAGAATATCCGGATGAAAAAAAGGGTGGATTTCCGTACTATTCATATCATGGATATTGGACATTAGATTATTCAAATATTGATGCAAATATGGGAACGGAACAGGATTTTGCCAACTTTGTGGATAGTTGCCATAAGAAGGGCATCCGTGTTGTTATGGATGTGGTAATGAATCATGTGGGATACACAACGATGCAGGATGCGCAGGATTATGGATTTGACGGTGTTTTAAAGAATTGTGATATGGCAAAATGGAAAGATTACTATTACGGAAATTCCACATATTTGATGGGTGGAGATCCGGAAGCAGTGAATTTCTGGGATGCAGAATCAGCCATTTGGAAAGATAAATGGTGGGGACCGGCATTCGTAAGAGCTAGTTATCCGGGATATACTAAGGCTGGTGGCGATGATACACATATGAGCCTTTGTGGTTTGCCTGATGTTATTACAGAATCTACGGCAACAGAGGGAAGTACACCACCAATTCTTTTGACTAAATGGAAAAAGGAAGGACGCTTAGAGAAAGAGCAAAAAGAGCTGGATGATTTCTTTAGCACTACCGGTTATAAAAAGCAGGCGAGATATTATATTATCAAGTGGCTTACGGATTATGTCAGAGAATACGGTGTAGACGGCTTCCGTTGTGATACTGCAAAGCATGTAGATTTGGATGCCTGGAAAGATTTGAAAAAGGAATCTGTAAAGGCATTAAAAGAGTGGAGGCAAAATAATCCGACAAAAGCAGGTGCAAAATGGACCGACGATTTCTGGATGACAGGAGAAGCATGGGCACATGGCGTTGGAAAAAGTGCATATTATACAAGTGGCGGATTTGATTCCATGATTAATTTTTCCTTCCCGAAAGACGGAAATCTGGCTAGTTTGGAGGGGACTTATTCAACTTATGCAGAAATGATAAATACGGATCCTGAGTTTAATGCACTAAGTTATGTAGCATCCCATGATGATTCTGCGGGTGTAGGAGTATTTGAAGCAAGTGCAGCAAAGAGCAAAAATCTTGGAACCAGTCTTTTGTTAGCACCGGGAGCTGTTCAGACGTATTATGGTAATGAAGTAAACCGTCAGATTGGATGGAAGAATTTCTTTACCGGTAGTGATTATCTGGATCAAAGATACAGAACAGATATGGATTGGGATGCCATTTCATCAAATAGCGAGACAAAAGATGTGTTGGCACATTGGCAGAAAGTTGGAACATTTAGAAATAAACATGCTTCCGTTGGTGCAGGACAGCATACAAAGCTTGCGGACGCACCTTACACATTCAGTAGAACTTATAACTTAGAAGAGGAAAATGAGGATAAGATTGTTTGTGCACTTCCTGGAGCTGCAGGAACCTATGATGTAGTCGTTGGTGACGTATTTGAAGATGGAGAAACCGTAACTGATTATTATTCAGGAGAAAAATATCAGGTAAGCGGCGGAAGTGTATCTGTAAAATGTGATGCAGCCGGTGTAATCCTTTTAGAGGGTTCTGGAATAGTAAAACCAAGCGTAAGCATAAAGAGTACCATTAAGACGGAAAAATACAGTGTAGAGAGCTTTAACGTAACTTTAAAGGCAAATAAAGTGAAAGATCCAGTATACCAGATTAACGATGGAAGTAAAATCGCATTTACTTCAGGAGACACCATTACAATTGGTGGAACGGCTTACGGCGAAGCAACGAAGATTACGGTATCAGGTGTTTCTGAGGAAGATGGAACGGAACTTACAAAGACGGTAACTTACACAAAAATTGATGAACCTGAGGTAAATGATTTAGCTTTGTGTGTTAAGGTGAAGAAGTCAGATGCGCCAAATGCACCAAATATTTGGTTATATACCTCTGATAAAGAGGAAAAATCTCTTGTAAAGGCAGCTTGGCCGGGAGATAAGATGGTTCAGGATGATGATGCGGATTACTGGAGTTATTCGGTGGATGATTATGAGGGTGAAGCAAAAGTAATTCTTATTATTGACGGAAAGTCAAATAAAGGCACCGGTGCACCGGGAGATGTGGTACAGGGAACTGTTGTTTATGACAAAGCTACCGGAACGTATACAAAGGAAGCTGCCGGAGAAGCAGGTAAAGTTACCATCAATTATGTGGATTCGGATGGAGAAGTATTAAAGAGCATTTACCGTGTTGGTGTGCTTGGAAAGAAATATACAACTTCAGCTGCTATTATTGATGGATATACCCTTGATAAGACACCGGAAAATGCCACAGGAGTCATTGAAAAGGATACAGTTGTTACTTATGTATATACAAAGTCTTCTGGAGTGACAAAGACGAAGAAACCGACAGAAACAACTGCACCTGCCACAACGGATACTGTAAGTACAACAAAACCACAGACGACGGAAACAGTAACGCAAAGTACTACTGCTCCAAATGATTCTGCAAAAGAGGCAAAAATAGCGTTAAGTGTAAGTAAATCATCACCTCAAACCGTTGGAACAACAATTACGATTTCGGCAAATATGGAGAATACCACGGATAATTATCAATATATTTTCAGTGTAACGAATAATAAGACGAAAAAAGTTACGGAAATTCAGAATTTTTATTCATCGAATTCGAAAGTGACATGGAAACCAACTGTGGCAGGAAATTATACAATTACAGCATGTGCAAAGAGTGAAAACGGAAAGAATGTGATAATTGAAACAAAGGCATTTAAGGTTTCAGCTGCTAAATTTACGTTGAATACATTTACTGTTACAAGTAAGTCAAAAACAATTAAAATTAAGGCTAATATCACACCGTCAAGTGGTACTGCAAAATATAAATTTGTAGTAACAAAAGGAAAGAAGAAAATAAAAACTTTGGCATATACCACAAAAGGAAACAGAACACTTAAGGTGAAGAAGGCAGGTACTTACAAAGTAACAATGTATGCAAAAGATAAGACCACGACCATTTATGTTACGAAAACGGTGAAAGTGAAGTAATAGTAAAGATAATTAGATATCAAAGTAAAAGAAACAGTTGCCTTAGGGTGACTGTTTCTTTTTTATGTAATAGGAAATTGCGATGCAATTTCCTATTACATAAAAAACGCTCCGCGAGGATGCGCAGACCGCGGAGATGGAGTTA
>CADBNB010000144.1 GCA_902795895.1 uncultured Lachnospiraceae bacterium
GATATTGCGACAGTGAAGAAAGCAGTTGCTGAGGCTCCGGATATGAGAATGGACAGAGTGAATGCAATCAAGGAACAAATGCAAAACGGAACATATACGGTGTCAGACGAACAGCTGGCTGATAAGATTTTAGCGAACTTCTTCGAAGAAATTTAACAGACATAAGGTGAATATAAAGGAGGGGGATTCCTTTTGGCAAGTGTAATAGAAGACTTAATTTCTATTTTAGAAGAAGAACAGAAGATATACGAAAAACTAATTCCGATAGCCTCGGAAAAGACAAAAGTAATAATTCAGAATAACCTCGAATCTCTTCAAAAAATAACAGAGCAGGAACAGGAAGCAATTGATAAAGTTACTGCACTGGAAAAGAAGAGAAGCGAGGTTATTTTTAATATAGCAATTATTTTAAATAAGGATGCGAAAACTATAAAATTGACCGATATAATAGATGTACTTGATAATACTCCAAAGGAGAAAAAACAATTATCGCTTTTACATGATCATTTGAAAGCGACCGTTCAAAGATTGGTTCAGATTAACCAACAAAATAAATCATTGATTGAACAATCCCTGGAAATGATAGAATTCAATATGAATTTAATTCAAAGCACAAGAATGTCACAGGGAAATAATTATTCAAGGGGAGCAGTGACTATCGATTCACCTATGATGCAGCCTGCTGGTTCCTTTGACGCAAAACAGTAGAATAAAAAGGAGTAGGTGATATCATGAGTAGTTTATTGACTGCGTTTGATGTGGGGGTGACAGGACTTAAAGCGGCTCACATCGGAGTAAATACCACATCACACAACTTAGTAAATGTCAATACCGACGGCTATACAAGACAGAGGGTTCACACCACAGACCGTATGTACAATACGATTACCCAGACACACATTAGTGAGGGACAGGTAGGACTTGGTGCAGAAATTAATCGAATTGCACAGGTAAGAGATCAGTTTTTTGATCGTGCCTATCGTGTGGAAGTTGGTCGTAAATGTTTTTATGAAGTGCAAAGTAATGCTGTGGATGAAGTGGAAAACCTTTTGGGTGAAATGGAAGGTACGGAGTTTCAGGATGCTTTGCATGACGTATGGAATTCAGTGGAAGAACTGGTAAAAGAGCCGGACAGTTTGGTAAAACGTACTTCTTTAGTAAATACATGTAACACATTTATGCTTCGTGCACAGGATGTATATAGTCAGTTAAAATCCTATCAGTATAACTTAAATCAGCAGATAAAGGATGCTGTAGAAGAAGTAAATGAAATCGGAAAGAAAATTTTTGCTTTAAACAAAAAAATCGTTTCTGCTGAAGTTGGTGGAGAAATTGCGAATGACTATAGAGATCAGAGAAATTTATTGCTGGATAAATTGGCAGAATACGCTTCTATCACTTATTCAGAAGATGTGGATGGAAGAGTTTTGGTAAATTTAGAAGGAAATATGTTTGTTTCTATGGACTGTACATTCCAGCTTCATACACAGGAATACGAAGACAACAGTTTCAGTGATGTTGTCTGGGCAGAAAATGAACCTGTATACGTATTATCTCAGGGGTATTCGTCAGAAAATGATACTGATATTGGTAAAATAAAAAGTTTACTTTTTGCCAGAGGCGATGGTATTAAAAATTATACCGATATTCCGAAGGATTATTCTGAAGATCCTGCCAGTGAAGAATTTAGTAATTATACAAACGTAGAACAGTTTAAACGAGTTTTGAAAGAATTTAATAATACGACAAATTCTTCCGTTGTGGCTAGCTCACAGGCTTACTTCGATAAATTGATACATGCAGTTGTTACTGCGGTAAACGACGCAATTTGTCCGAATGATTCGGCAGATACCGTATTAAATAATTTAGGATATGATGCTGAGACAATTACATCTATCGTAACTCAAGATGGAGAAACAGTAACATATGATAAGATTTCAGATTTGCTTATATTGGATGAATATCATTCGGGAATAGGAATCGATGCAAAGTCGTCCATTGGAGAAGAAATCTTTTCAAGACAGAGCGTTGAAAGATATACAGAGGCAGTTGTGACATTTGCAGATGGAACAACCAGAAACGTAAAAATTTATAATCAGGAAGAGCAAAAAGATCTGGCTTCGAAGGATGTGCGTGGTGATACATTTACACTTTACACCATTGAACAGCTTATCATAAATCAAAATGTACTTGATAATCCGTCAGTATTAGCATTAGCCGGAAATAATTATTTGGGTGGAATTGAAGGATATGATGTAAATGCCTGCGAACGATTGAGTACGGTATGGCAGTTAGATAATCTTAAGATAGATCCTAATACAGCCACAAAATACAATCTTATTGATTATTATAATAATTTTGTTGGAAATGTTGCCACAGATGGAAAGAGATTTAGAAGTACCACAGATTCACAGCAAAGCCTTGTAGACAGCATTGATAGCAACCGTTCACAGGTAGCGGGTGTATCTTCGGATGAAGAACTTACAAATCTTATTCAGTTTTCATATGCGTACACTGCAAATTCAAAATACATCATGACAGTAGACAAAATGTTAGAAGATTTATTAAATAAACTGGGATAGGAGTTGATTGCAAATGCCATCATCATTTTTTGGATTAAGTATAGGAAGAACCGGTGTAAGTAATGCATCGGCAGGAATTAATACAACAGCACACAATGCAGCAAATGCAACCACAGAAGGTTATTCCAGACAGGTTGTTACATCAAAGGCAGGAACTCCTGTTTCTGTATATTCCAAGGCAGGTATGCAAGGATCCGGTGTAACTGTAGAAAGCATAGAGAGACAAAGAAGTATTTATTACGATGAAAAATATAGAACTTCTTCTACTGCATTGGGAAAATATGAGACAAACCAGTATTATTTGCAGGCAATTGAAAATTATTTCAATGAAGTGGACAGTGATTCCAAAGGAATTACCTATTGTATGAATCAGTTTTTCTCAAACTTGGAAAATTTAAAAAATAATCCTTCGGATTCAACCACAAGAACTGCAGCTGTTGAATATGCAAATAACTTTACAGAGTATGTAAATTATCTGGCAAATAGTTTGCAACAGGTACAAAAAGATGCAAATGAAGATCTTAAGATTACGGTACAGAGAGTTAATTCCATTGCGGCACAGATTGCAACGTTAAATAAACAGATAAATACATTAGAGTTGGAAAGTGGAATTGCAAATGACCTTAGAGACCAGAGAGATTTACTCATTGATGAGTTGTCATCTTATGGAAATATAACAGTATCAGAGGTTGACCGAGGGGATGAACATACATCATTACATGAATTTACAGTATTGTTAGATGGAGCAATGATGGTAGATACATACAACTATAATACAATCGAATTGCTTACAGACAAGGGAAAAGTAAATCAGGGAGATGCGGATGGTCTGTACACATTAAGATGGAGCAATGGTATGGATTTCAATATGGTGAGTCCTTCACTTGGTGGAAAATTACAAGCATTGTTGGATTTCCGCGATGGAAATGACGGAACATATTTCAATGGAACTGTAGACAGCTTTGTGACAGAAGACGGAGATATTGAAGGTTTTGTGGTAAAAAATACTGAATTTAATGATTACATGAGTTTAAACATTGCGGATGAAAAAGGAAAGATTACCCTTGGAGCAAGAACATACTTGTATGATTATTTTGATGTAGATATCGCGGAAGATGGAACCTATCAATATACATTTCACGGTATAAAAAATATGTCCGGACATACTATATCTGAAAGTGACGAATATTTGAATACTCGTAAAGGTAAAAGTTGTAAAGTTGGCTATGATATTGATTATAAGGGAATTCCTTATTATCAGGCAAAACTAAACACTTTTGTTCGTACATTTTCAAAAGAGTTAAATTCGCTTCATAATATGGGGCAGGATATGAATGGTGACCAGGGATTAGATATATTTGCAGCAAATAATCCGGTGGAAGATGGGGATTTGAATATGCTGGAAGAAATCTCAAAATTCCGTTCAAACGGAGGTGCTTTGGACATAGATGATACAGAAGGGAGTTTGAATGATGAGGGAATTCCTCACAATGTATCATATTATAGAATGACAGCACTGAATTACAGTATTAATGATGAGATTTTGGATAATGTAATGAAAGTGGCAACTACTACAGACATTAATCAGGGAGTGGAAGGAACCGATATATTATCTGAAATCATTAAATTAAGAACGGATACTAAGATGTTTATGGTAGGTACGCCATCTCAATATTTGGAATCATTTACTGCTGATGTGGCAACAGATACCCAGCAGGCAATCATTTTCACTATGAGTCAGGATAATATTTGTAAAAGTATCGACCAACAGAGAATGTCGATTTCCAGTGTAGATGAAGATGAGGAAGCCATGAATTTGGTGAAATATCAAAA
>CADBNB010000145.1 GCA_902795895.1 uncultured Lachnospiraceae bacterium
GAATTTCAGACCTCGCAGTTTTCTCGTACAGAGGGAGAATATTGGTATGATTACAGTAATGGATGGTCAATGAAAGCACCTGAAAGTTATACGGAAGTAACAGAAGTTGAGGTGGCGGAAGTTCAGGTGGCTGCTTCTGAACAGATAACGGTACATTACCCTGTATCAGAGATATCAGATGCAAAGATTTATTATTGGAATTTGATGCCAACGGATAAATCGGTAAAATGGCCGGGAGAGGTTATGGAAGAATCAGACGGTTATTATTCATATACATTCTCAGGAACTAGCAAAGCCAATTTCTTGTTTACAAATGATAAAAATCAGAGTGATGATTTTACAATTAAGAAAGTAGGAGAGTACTGGTATTCGGCTGGTAAATGGGTGACAGAAAAACCAAGTGGTACATCGACAAGTACAGAGAAACCTGAGGCGACTGCTGAGGTGACAAAGAAACCTACATCTACGGTATCGCCGAGCGAAAAAGGTGATTTTCGAGATGAAACTATTTACTTCTTGATTACCACTCGTTTCTATGATGGTGATAGTGGAAATAATGCTCGTACCGATGGAGATGATAATGCTGGAAATCCTACAAATGATCCTTCATGGAGAGGAGACTTTAAGGGGCTGGTGGAAAAACTAGACTATATCAAAGCACTCGGTTTTTCAGCTATTTGGATTACACCGGTTGTAGAAAATAAGTCGGGTTACGATTATCACGGATATCATGCGTATGATTTTTCAAAAGTTGATTCCCGTTATGAATCAAATGATTGCAACTATCAGGACTTAATTAATGCGGCTCACAAGAAGGGAATTAAGATTATTCAGGATGTGGTCTTTAATCATAGTTGTAACTGGGGAGAAAGAAATCTTTGTCAGATTAATATTGATGAATATGCCGGTGGCCGAAGTGAGATGATGATGGGTTCAGCCAAAGGATTAGGGATGGATCCTGATCACATTTATCATCATAATGGATATGCCGGAGGTGGAGATTATGATGAGTATGTGGTACAAAATAAAGCTTTAGAAGGTGGAGACTGTTTTGATTTAGAGACAGAAAATCCAGCTGTTTATAATTATTTGGTAAAGTGCTATAGAGATTATATTAAAATGGGTGTAGATGGTTTCCGTATTGATACGGTAAAACATATTTCGCGTTTGACATTAAATTCTGCATTTCTTCCAGCGTTTAAAGAAGAAGGTGGAGATTCCTTCTTTATGTTTGGAGAAGTTTGTACGAAGGGACATGATACATGGTATCGAGGAAATCCTCCGATTTCCACCTGTTTTTACACATGGGCTGAGGATGATAAATGGAAGACATGTTGGACAGATGATTTAGCAACTAATGAAAAGTTGGTGGAGGAACATTATACAGCTCATTGTGATACAAGTAGTCAGCCTACTAGTGATAATGCATTTTTGAAGGGGAATGAGTATCATACTCCGAATACATCTCAGTCATCTGGAATGAGTGCCATTGATTTTCAGATGCATTGGAGCTTTATGAGTGCTAACAGTGCATTTAATACAGCCAAGGGTGAGGATCAATACTTTAATGATTCTACTTGGAATGTAGTGTACGTAGACTCTCATGATTATGCCCCTGATGAATGTCAAAAACTTCGCTATACTGGTGGTACAAGCGCATGGGCAGAAAATATGGCGTTGATGTTTACATTTAGAGGAATTCCTTGTATCTATTATGGTAGTGAAGTTGAATTCCAGGCTGGAAAGCCAATTGATGTTGGTGCAACTGCTCCATTGTCAACAACCGGTCGTGCATATTACGGAGATTATCTGGAAGGATCGGTTAGTGCCAGCGATTATGGAGAATTTGAGGCGAGTGGCAAGGTGGCAGAAACATTGAGTTCGCCTTTGTCAAAACAGTTGATTCGTTTAAATAAGATTCGTCGTGCTGTACCTGCCCTTTGTCGTGGACAGTATTCTACAGACAATTGTCAGGGAGGAATGTGCTTCAAGAGAAGATATACAGCAGGTGGAGAAGATAGCTTTGCATGTGTTACTATTTCTGGAGATGCAAGTTTTAGTGGTATTCCGGGAGGAACATACGTTGATCTTGTATCAGGTGATAAGCAGACAGTATCAGAAGGTGGAACATTAAAAGCAAGTTGTTCTGGACAGGGAAATGCCAGAGTTTACGTATTGCAAAATGATACAGCGAAAAAATATGGTGCAACAGGTAAAGTTGGACAGGATGGTACATTCTTAAAATAAAAAGAGTATGTAAACACAACTTGCAAAATGGGTAATTACAGTTGTCTGGAATAACTGTGATTACCCTTTTTTATGTAATAGGAAATTGCGATGCAATTTCCTATTACATAAAAACGCTCCGCGAGGATGCGCACAAATATGTGAGGAGTTATCTGAAAAAAGCATTCAGCACATATTTGGCGCGCAAAGTGAGCTACGCCCCTCATGATTGAGGGGCAGGGGAGTTGAAGTGGGCTTGCCCACTTTGTTCAAATTAATGTTTCTTCGTGATTTTTGCTGAATTTTTCCGCATTTTTGTCCTTTATTTCACATATTAAACACAATTAATTTTTATAATAAGCGGGAGTAGTTGGTAGTCGTCTGTTTTGACGCTTAGACAGGAAAATGACAGCTCATTTTTCTTGTCTCACTATTTGAAAAAGCAAGATGCATAAAGTAAGATTTTTGCTTTGAAAAAGCTTCCCACTTTCATAAGGAGATTTGAGAGTCTATATAAGTGGCGAGAAAAAATGAAATGTGCATAAAAAAACAGGAGGGTTTCATAGTGATTGAAGTGAGAAATCTAGTAAAAAAGTATGGAAATCATACGGCTGTAAATGGACTTACATTTACGGTGGAAGATGGTAAGGTTTACGGTTTCCTTGGACCAAATGGTGCGGGAAAATCTACTACCATGAACATGATGATCGGTTATTTGTCGGCTACATCCGGCGAGATTATCATTAACGGACACAATATTTTCGAAGAACCGGAAGAAGCTAAAAAATGCGTTGGCTATTTGCCGGAAATACCGCCACTTTACATGGATATGACGGTGAAAGAATACTTGACTTTTGTTGCAGACTTGAAAAAAGTACCGAGAAAAGAACGAAAAAAAGCAGTCGAAGAAGCTATGGCGATGACAAACATTACGGATATGGCAAATCGTATGATTATGCATTTGTCAAAAGGATATAAGCAAAGAGTGGGTCTTTCTCAGGCGATTCTTGGATATCCTGAAATCATTATTCTTGATGAGCCTATGGTAGGTTTGGATCCAAAGCAGATTATTGAAATGCGTGAGGTTATTAAGAAACTCAGCGAAAAGCATACAATCATCCTTAGTTCACATATTATGCAGGAGATTAAGGCTGTTTGTGATCATATTTTGATTATCAACAAGGGAGAACTTGCTGCACAGGGAACACCAGAAGAACTTGCAGGAACATTGCAGGGAAGACAGGAAGTTATGCTTACTGTAAAGGGTAGTCAGAGTCAGACAGATGAAGTACTTAAGTATGTGAAAAATATCTTTAAAAGAGAGTTTAAGCCTTCAGAGGAAGAAGGAACTACAAATGTGTTAATTTATGCAGAAAAGAATGAAGACATCAGAGAGAGTATTTTTAAAGCATTTGCAAAGAGTGCTTTAAGTATTTTAGGTATGTCAGCTTATTCTAAGAACCTGGAAGATATTTTCTTGGAGATTACTTCGAAAGAAGATAAAAAACTACTTTCCAGAAAGCCAAAGAACGATGAAAAGACTACTGAGTCAGAAGAAGTGACAGCAGAAGAAGCTGCAGAGGATTCTGAGGCTGTTGAACAGGAAAATCAAAAGGAAAGTGAGGAGTAAGACATGAGTGCAATCTATAAAAGAGAAGTAAAAGCGTACTTTACATCTGTGTTAGGATACATGATGATAGGTGTTTTCCTATTTCTTATAGGATTATTCTTTTGGGGAAACAATTTAAAAGGGCAAAATGCATCGGTTGGAGCTACTTTATATTCTGTTTCCAGTTTGTTTATTATTATTTTGCCGATGCTTTCTATGCGTTTGTTTGCAGAAGAGCAGAGACAAAAGACAGATCAGTTGTTATTTTCAGCTCCCGTAACTATTATGGAAGTAATTCTTGGAAAGTTTTTTGCGGTGGTAACTGTCTTTTCTGTTCCATTTTTGCTGGTATGTACCATGCCGTTGGTAATCTCAACTTATGCATCCGGTAAATATCCGTTTTTGACAAACTATGCTTCCATTTTAATTTTTTGGTTAATGGGATGCGTGATGCTTTCTCTTGGAATTTTAATCTCATCCATGACAGACAGTCAGGTGGTAGCCGGATTAGTTTCAATCGCTGTGAATTTCCTTATCTGGCTTATGTCTTCCATTGCAAGTATTATACCTGCAACAGCAACAGCGTCAGTAATCGGTATTAGTATTTTGTTATTGCTGGGTTGCATTTTCCTTTTTGTTTTTATGAAAAATATCATTGTGGCAGGTGCCGCATTTGTGGTTGGAGAAGCTATACTTGTTGCGTTGTTACAGTGGAAATCCACAATTTTTGAATCTTTGTTTGGAAAAATTTTATCAAGTGTTTCTTTTTACAGTAGAGCCGCTGATTTTGTGGATGGAACTTTTAGTGTAGGAACAATTATTTATTTTGTATCATTTATATGGTTATTCCTTTATTTGACTATGCAAATGATTCAGAAGAGAAGATATAGCTAGGAAGGAGGAAAGAACTGTGGAAAATAAAGAACTTGAAAATAAAGATACAGAGAAAAAGCAAATAAAAAATAAAAAAGAAAAAAATATAGACAGTATTTTTTCATTTAAATCAAATGCATTCCGAAATGGTGGATTTAGTGCAATTGCAATTGTAATAATGATTGCCATTGTAATCATATTAAACTTGGTAGTTTCAAAATTACCATCAAAATACATAGAATATGATATGAGTAGCAATAAAGTTTACTCTATGAGTGATGCATCGAAAAAATTTGTGAAAAAATTAGACAAGGATGTAACAATCTATTATTTGGTTAGTGAGAGTAGTAAGAAAAATGATACTATGATTTCAAAAGTTACAAAACTTGTAGAACAGTATGAAGAATCTTCGCAACATATTGATATGCAGATTAAAGATCCTGAATTGTATCCTACCTTTGGACAAAAGTATGATGCAACAAGTTCAACAATACTTATTGTGGAATGTGGAGATCGTTATAAGCTTGTAAATAGTACAGAACTTTACAGTGTCACAAATGAGGAAGATGTGTCATACTATGGTGCAACTGCTGAGTATGATTTTAATGGTGATAGCGTAATTGCAAATGCAATTAGTTATGTTACAACGGATGATTTGCCAAAAATATATTGTCTGACAAGTGATGGAGAAATTGAACTGGATGATACTATTAAGAAATTAATAACAGATGCAAATTTTGAAGTGGAAGATTTAGACTTACTGACTTCGGGAAGTGTTCCAGAAGATTGTGATTGTTTAATTATCAACTCGCCAGAACGTGATTTTAGCGAATCTGCAACAAAAGCCATTCTCGAATTTTTGAAAAATGGCGGAAAGACAATGATTTCTGCCGATTATCTCGGAACAGATATGCCAAATTTTACTTCTATATTGAAGGAGTATGGTGTTGAAATCCAAAAAGGAATGGTATTTGAGGGTGATGCAAATTACATGGTTAACAATTCACCGATTTACTGTGTTCCTGAGTTTTATAGCACAGAGATTACAAGTGATTTGGCTTCAGGAAAAAGTCGAGCATTCTTCCCTTCTAGTCAGAGTATCAAGGAACTTGATGATAAGAGAGCAACACTTAATGTAGAGCCACTTTTGAAGTCTTCTTCACAGGCATTTTTGAAGAAAAATCCAGAAAATGCAAAGAGTTATGAAAAAGAAGAAGGGGACGCATCTGGACCATTTGATTTTGCAGTGGCTATTACAGATACAAAAGAAAATGCACAGGCATCAGATGATGAAACTACAGAGACATCAAATGATGAAAATGCAGATACATCAGGTGCTACAAATGCTCAATTAGTAGTATTTGGTTCATCAGCTGTTACAGATGTTAATATATATTCTAGTGTTACAACTGTGAATTCTGAATTGTTTCTTGCATCTATTGGATGGATGTGTGGTCATCAGGATAGTTTGACAATTGCATCAAAGAGTATACAGGATGTTACTATTATGGTTTCAGATGAAAATGTAAACTTTTGGATGAGCGTTTATCTTACAATTCCTGTGATATTTATTGTTACTGGTATTGTAATTGTTGTGAGACGTAGAAGAAGATAGAGGTGGCAACAATGAAAAAAAAGAAGAAAATCATTCATTTGGCAGTTTCCTTGGTGGTACTTCTTGCTTTGGTCGGGGGCTATGTTGCAATGACAGTTATGGCTCCTAAAGAGGAAGATAGTTCTGAACAGGAAGATGATAAGTTTGACATCGTTTCAATGAGCAAAAGTGATTTCAGAAAAATAACCTACTCACAGGATGGAGAGGCCATTGAACTTGTGTATGACGAAGATAAGGAAAAATGGAACACAACAAATGATGCCGATTGCCCTGTGGACTATTATAAAGTAAGCAACATGATGGATACTTTAGGTGGACTTGAATCCACACGAGAAATCAAAGGTGATGACATTGATGAAGAAAGTTTTGGATTGACAAATCCATCCAAAACGATAGATGTTGTTTTGAAAGATGGAACTGAGGGAAAGTTTGTAATTGGTGGTTATAATGATGTGGTTGACAAGTATTATTTCACAAAAGATGACAGTGATAGTGTATATTTAATTGACTCAACATTGTATAATACATTTGATTATAATTTAGTAGGATTGGCTGAAGTGGAGGATTTTCCAAGTGTTGCTGAACAGGATTTGTATGAGGTATCTTTGGAAAAAGGCGGAAAAACCACATATTTTGTAGATAAGAAAGACGCAGCACATAAGAAAAATGAAGATGAAATTCCAGATTGCGTTTGGTATTCTGGTACGTCACTTAATAAAGTTTCCAAGGTTTCAGATACGGATGCAATGTCAGAATTTATTACAGGTATTTGTGGTTTAAGTAATTCGGAGACAGTTACTTATAAAAAGACGGATGCCGATATGAAAAAATATGGTTTGGATACACCAAAAACATTGACTCTTACGGTGAAATATACGGAGATGAAGTCTGATGAAAGTGATTCAGATAAAAATCCACAGATTATTGATAAGTCCTATACGTTGTATGTAGGAGGAAAGGATAAAAAGTCTGGAGAATATTACATAACGACTAGTGATTCGAAGAGTATTTATACAATGAATGTGTCTAAAGTAGAAACATTGTTAGGTATTTTGAAATAAAATAAGATAAAGGCTATATTGTCAAAATAAGATAGCTTTGAAAACGTAGAAAAGAGGTGCAAAACGCACCTCTTTTCTTGTGCCTGAATTTGTGGTATAATGTGATGATAGGGCGAAAATACCCGTGTGTTCGAGTGCTTTATGAAAGCTTGAGATAGGTAGAATTTTCTGCAATCAAATTAAGTAAAAGCATCCGACGTATTTAGGTAAAACGCTAGGAAATTCATGTTTTTTTAGATGATTTAGTTTAAGGATAAGGATTAGGTGAGATTGGATGAATGAAAAAAAGATAGCTTTATTTTTGGCGGTTATGATTTGTATAACGAGTATTCCTATGGGGAGCTTTTTTGGAAAAAAGGTGACAGCTACGACTAAAGCTGAGATAATTGCTGCGACAGAGTATAATATACAACCGACTGCGATTGAGAAGACGAAAAAGATTGTTGTTAAAGATGATAAAGAAAAAACAACTGGATTGGAAGCAAAATCCTACAATTATGTGAAATCAAAAAAAGCGTTGATCAATTCTATGTATTATTATATGAATAAGAGAAAAACCACATTTACTATTACATACAAAGGCAAACTTAAAAATGTATTTAATGGTAGTGTGAAAACTATGTTTAAGCCTGTTTGGAATATTGATAAAAAAACATCAAACGATTTCGATTATCTATATGGTAACATTAAATCGTATGGGATAAGGTATTATTATGTGTACAGTAACCGAGTGAAATTTACCTTTAAGGTAACATATCGCGAGAACGCAAAACAGACAAAACTTGTAAATCAGGAAATAAATAGGATTTTTAAAGAAGAATTAATACTGGACGGTATGACTCGGGTACAAAAGATAAAAGCGATACATGATTATATTTGTGAAATAGCAACATATGATGATACGTATTCTAGATTTACCGCATATGAAGGTTTGATAGATTCAGAGCATTCTTTTGTTTGTCAGGGATATTCGCTTCTGTTTTATAAAATGTGTATCATGAGTGGTATTCCTTGTAGATTTATGCCGGGAGATGGTATTACTAGTGAAGGAAAAACGCCTCATGCTTGGAATATTGTTAAAATAGATGGAAAATGGTATCATGTGGATGTGACATGGGATGATTATGATTTGTATTCACGTCCGATTGGATATGAGTATTTCTTGGTAGGAAGTAATGTGATGGATTATGATCATACATTAGATTATGATTATAGGACATCTTCTTTCAAGAAAAAATATCCGATATCAAAAACGTCTTACGTATGGTCGGAAGAGCCGATAAATACTTATATACCGGATGCTACATTAACTCCGGAAAAAACAGCATCACCAAAATCCACAGCAAGCCCTACGGTATCACCGGCTTCGGAGGATGGTCTTACGAGAGAGGAATACGCATCATTGCTTGTGGCATCTTATAAGAAGACAGTTTCTTATGATGACTATGACGAAGTGACACGTCGCTCTAAGGATTTATATATCGATTTTGTTGAAGCAGTGATTATGAATATTTCTGATAAAGATTTTGAAATTTTAGCAGCGGAAATTGAAGAAGATAATATAGATAAATTGAGTGCTTTGTTGGATGTTATGGATAGTGTATATAATGAGAATGTTATTGATGAAGCAATTTCATATATTGGTACAGAAGAGTATGAAGAAAAAATAGATGAAATTTTAGCTGAATATCCGAGTATGTCTGAAAGGGATGCAGCATTACAAGTATTAAACGAGAAAATGACCTCAATTTATGAAAGTAATAAGAATGCTTTGATTGAAACTGTTAAAGTGAAAATGCAGTAAGGAATAAAGTGACAATTATAGGGGAAATCTGAAAAGAAAAATAGGAGAAGAGAAAATGTTGGATATAAAAAAGATTGATAAAGAATATTTTTATGAGGGGGATGATTTGGGATGTGTCTATGGAAAGACAGCCACATCATTTCGCGTTTGGTCACCAATTGCAAAGAAAGTCGAGTTAAATATTTATAGTGAAGGTAAAGGAGATTGTCTAGAACAAAAAATTCCAATGATGTTGGAAGATAAGGGAACTTGGCATACCATTGTGGAAGGTGACTTGGATGGAAAGTATTACACTTATACCATACAGACGGAAAAAGGAACCAATGAAGTGACAGATGTTTATGCCAAAGCAGCCGGTGTCAATGGAAATCGTGCTATGGTATTGGATTTTCAGAGGACAAATCCTGAAGGCTGGCTAGAAGATAAAGGACCAGAATTAGAGCATAAAACCGATGCTATTATTTATGAGCTTCATGTGAGAGACTTGTCTTCTGATGAAAATTCAGGTATTCAGCATAAGTATCTTTTTGAAGGATTGACAGAAGAAGGAACAAAAAGTAAAGAAGGGGAAGCTACCGGTTTAGATCATATCAAAGAACTTGGAGTTACCCATGTACATTTGCTTCCATTACATGATTTTGGAAGTGTAGATGAGGAAAGACCGGAGCTGATGCGTTTTAACTGGGGATATGATCCACAGAATTATTCCGTGTTAGAAGGTTCTTACAGTTCGGATCCGTATCATGGAGAAATACGAATCCGCGAGTTTAAAAATGTAGTTCATAGTTTTCATAAAAATGGTATCGGCGTCATTATGGATGTGGTGTACAATCACACTTATAAGAGTTCGGATTCTGTTTTCGAACAAACAATGCCTGGATATTATTACAGAATGGAAAGTGACGACGTATTTGCAGATGGTTCAGCTTGTGGAAATGAAACAGCATCAAATCATTTAATGATGAGAAAATTCATGATAGATTCTTTGTGCTTTTGGGCAAAGGAATATCATATTGACGGTTTCCGCTTTGATTTGATGGGAATTCATGACATAGAAACTATGAATCAGATTGCAACAGCATTAAAGAAAATCAATCCGCAGATTCTTTTATACGGAGAGGGTTGGGCGGCAAAACCTCCAAAACTTTCAGAAGATTTGCTGGCAATGAAAAAGAACGTAAAGAAAATGCCGGATTACGCTATGTTTAGTGATAATATCCGTGATGTGACCAAAGGTCATGTATTTGAATTTGACGCAAAAGGATTTGTAAATGGCGAAAAAGACATGGAAGAAGAACTAAAAAGTGCCATTGTTGCTTCCACAAAACATTCCCAGATAAAGGACGTAAAAGATGGAGGCTGGGCAGGCAGTGCAGAGGAAAGTATAAATTACGCTTCGGCACATGATGACCTTGCTTTATGGGATAAGTTGTGTGTTTGCAGTCCTGATGCAACGGAAGAAGAATTAAAAGACATGAATAAGCTGACAGCAGCCATTGTTCTTTTATCACAGGGAATTCCGTTTATGCAGGCGGGAGAAGAGTTTGCAAGAACAAAACCGGGAGATGAAGTGGCTGGAAGATTTACGAAGAATAGCTATAATTCACCGGATGAAATAAATGCAATCCGTTGGAGTCGAAAGACAAAATACAAAGATGTTTTGGAGTATTATAAAGGGGTGATTCGATTGAGAAAAGCAACCCCGGCATTCAGAATGGTTACAACAGAGCAGATAGAAAAGAGACTAAAATTTTTGGAAATGCCTAAAAATATAGTTGGATATACAATACATTCTGACGATAAAGAGGAGTCTACGGAAGTTTGCGTAATCTACAATGCAAATAAAGAGGCTCAAAAAGTGGAGATACCAAAGGGTGTCTGGAAGGTATATGTAAACAATAAAAAAGCTGGAAACGAAGAAATTGCAACACTGGAAGGTGGAACAATCGTCGTGGAAGCTGTTTCTGCTTTGGTGCTTGGTAGATAATCGGCACACAAATTGAAAGGTCTGACTGCGTATGAATAAAACAAAGATGGACAAAAAAATTAGTAATTATTTAAGATGGCCAATATATTTATCACTGTTTCTTGTTATGATGAATGTTACGGTGTTCCTTGTAGATAAGGAAGCTGGTATTGTGACATCTGCCTTTGTAGGTTTGTATGTTATAATTACGTTCACCCTATTATTGACGAAGAAAAAGGAGATTGCTGCGGCAATCTGCAATTTTGCCAGTCATTATTCAAAGCTTCAGGGAAGTTTGATACAGGAGATGGCGCTTCCTTATGCTGTGTTAGATGAAGAAGGATGTCTGATGTGGGGAAACGATACGTTTATGGATTTGTTAGGAGATGTTCCAGCAGAAACAAAACATATTTCTGCATTAATTCCAGAAATAACAGAAACTAGTCTACCAGAGGATATGAATGATAAGGAGATGCATATTCATTGGCACGAAAATGATTATAAAGTAGTTCTTAGAAAAGTTGAGATTGATATTGATGGTGATGATGATGCGAGTTCCTTACTTGCCACAAATAATCATCGTCTGATTTTGGTTCATTTATTGGATGAAACCCGCGTGAAGGAGTATTTGCAACAGATTGATGATCAGAAAATGATCGTAGGTCTTTTGTATATTGACAATTATGAGGAATCCCTTATTAACGTGGACGAAGTTCGTGCGTCATTATTAACTGCTTTGATTGATCGAAAAGTCAATAAATATATGCAAAGCGTGGATGCCATCGTAAAGAAACTGGAAAAAGATAAATACGTATTTTTGTTTAAAAATAAATATTTGCCACAGCTTGAAAACAGCAAATTCTCTATTTTGGAGGAAGTTCGTTCTATCAATATAGGTAATGAAATGGCTGCAACAATTAGTATCGGACTTGGTATCAATAACGAAAGTTACCAAAAGAGTTACGAATATGCCAGAATTGCCATGGATTTGGCTTTGGGACGAGGCGGTGATCAGGCGGTAGTAAAAGAGGGCGATAAGGTTGTTTACTATGGTGGTAAGAGTGTACAGATGGAAAAGAAAACCCGTGTAAAAGCCAGAGTAAAAGCACATGCCCTTCGAGAATTGATGGAAACCAGAGATCGTGTTATCATTATGGGACATTCCATTGGAGACGTGGATTGTTTCGGTGCTGGAATTGGTGTGTATCGTATTGCGAAAACACTCGGAAAAAAAGTAAACATTGTGTTTAATGAAATCACTACTTCTGTTCGTCCGATTATTAATCGTTTCCTTACGGACAGTGAATATGAAGATGATTTGTTCCTTAACAGTGAACAGGCACTTGAACTGGTAGATCCAAATACACTGTTAGTAATTGTGGATGTTAATCGTCCCGGTTATACCGAATGTCCGGAACTTTTGGAAAAGACAAAGACAATCGTTGTTTTAGACCATCACAGACAGGTGGGAGAATGTATTGAAAATGCCGTGTTATCATATATTGAGCCATATGCATCGTCTGCATGTGAGATGGTAACTGAAGTATTACAATACATTGATGACAATGTGAAATTGCGTCAGGTAGAAGCTGATGCCATGTATTCCGGTATTGTGATTGACTCAAATAATTTCCTTACAAAGACGGGAGTACGTACCTTTGAAGCAGCAGCATATCTGCGTCGTTGTGGTGCAGATATTACCCGTGTCCGTAAGATTTTCAGAATCAACCGTTTGGAATACAAACTTCGAGCAGAAGCAGTCCATTCCATGGAAATCTACATGGATTATTATGCAATCACAGAATCTAAGGCGGAGGGTGTTGACAGTCCTACGATACTTGGTGCCCAGATTGCAAATGAATTGTTAAATATCAGTGATATCAAGGCATCTTTTGTCTTGACTGATTACAATGATAAAATCTATATCAGTGCCCGTTCTATTGATGAATTAAATGTTCAGCTTGTAATGGAACAGCTAGGTGGCGGAGGTCATTTGAGTGTTGCAGGTGCGCAACTTGCCGGCGTGACTATGGAGCAGGCAAAACAGATGGTTCGAGACGCACTTAGAAAAATGATGGAAGAAGGCATGGTATAGGATTGGGAGCAACTTGGAAATGACAGACAGACTTTTGTCAAAGAGAAAGGAAAAAGGAAGAAAGTATGAAAGTAATATTATTAGAAGATGTAAAGACAGTAGGAAAAAAGGGAGAAGTAGTAGAAGTAAATGACGGTTTCGCAAGAAATGTGTTATTAAAGAAAAAACAGGGTGTTGAGGCTACTCCAAAGGCACTCAACGACTTAAAATTAAAGAATGCAAATGATAAGAAGATTGCACAGGAAGTTCTTGAGGAAGCACAGCGTTTTGCAGAGGAATTAAAGGAAAAGACCATCGAAGTAACAATCAAAACAGGTAAAGATGGAAGAAGTTTTGGCTCTGTTTCTGCAAAAGAAATTGCAGAAGCTGCAAAGGCACAGCATGGTTATGATTTAGATAAAAAGAAGATGCAGCTTTCAGAACCAATCAAGAATTTAGGTACTTACAATGTTCCAATCCGTTTACATACAAAGGTTACTGCAGAATTAAAAGTACATGTAAGTGAAAAATAGAACTGTCGGGGCATACCTGAAAGATAAAGTTGAAACAGAAATGAGGATGTTACATGGATGAGTCACTAATTAAAAAAACGCAGCCTTTTAGTCCGGAGGCAGAACGGGCAGTTATTGGTTCTATGCTGATGGATAAGGATGCCATTACAAGTGCTTCTGAAATTCTTACGGGAGAAGATTTTTACCAGCAGCAGTATGGTGTGTTGTTTGATACCATGGTTGAACTTCATAACAAGGGAAATCCTGTAGATTTGGTTACGTTACAGGATAAATTACGCGAAAGAGATGTGCCACCGGAACTTACCAGTGTGGAGTTTTTAAGAGAATTATTGTCGTCAGTTCCAAACTCGGCAAATATCAAGTCTCATGCTACTATTGTAAAAGATAAAGCACAGCTTCGCCGTTTGATTAAAGTGACAGAAAAGATTACCAATGCCTGTTATCTTGGAAATGAGTCAGTAGAAGACATTATGTCAGAGACGGAAAAACAGGTATTTCAAGTGTTACAAAACCGTTCCGGTGGAGATTATGTGGGCATAAAAGATGTCGTTATTCAGGCTGTGGAGAGCGTGGAAAGAGCGGCAA
>CADBNB010000146.1 GCA_902795895.1 uncultured Lachnospiraceae bacterium
TGCGGTAAATACAGCAGTGGATGAAATCTCAGAAGGTACTATGTCTACGGCACAGGATATTGAAAGAGCAACCGTTAGCGTTATGGAAATGGGAAATCAGATTACAGCCATTGTAGACAATATCTCAGATTTGAATAAGATTGTTGATGAGATGCGTGATGCAGCAAGAGTTGCAAGAGGCAACATGGTGGAACTTGACGATTCAAATACTAAGACAGGAGATTCTATGACAGTAGTATCGGATAATGTTCAACAGACAGACGAAGCAGTTCACCAGATTGAAGAAGCAGTACAGTTGATTTCAAGTATTGCGGCGCAGACGAATCTGTTATCTTTAAATGCTTCAATTGAAGCGGCAAGAGCAGGCGAAGCAGGTAAGGGCTTTGCAGTTGTTGCGGATGAGATTAAGCAGTTGTCAGATGAGTCAAATGAGTCAACAAAGAAAATTGCTGATGTGTTACATATTTTATCTGAAAATTCGGCACGTTCTATGAGTGCTATGGAAGAAATGCGTGAATTACTTGCTTTACAACAAGCAAAACTTCAAGAAACAAAGGAGCGTTATGAAGTAGTAAATAACGGTATCCGTGACACAATGACCAGAACGGAGGAAATCAATCAGATGGCTGTTGCTTGTGATAAAGACAGAGAAGATGTTATGGATCTTATTCAAAGTTTGTCTGCTTTGTCTGAGGAAACTGCATCTAGCACACAGGAGACAACATCTACTATGAGTGAAGTTAATAATAAGGTTGGAATGATTTCAACTCATTCGGAAGAACTTAAGAGATTGGCTGACAATTTAAACGAAGAGATGGAAGCGTTTAAAATCTAACGAATAGAAAGACAACAGGTGCCTATTGCACTTGTTGTCTTTGTTCTATTGCATTATAGTTTGATTTGATATAAGATAGTTTAAGATGACATAAGATAAATATGATAACAAAGAAAGGTATGTAAAATGCTGTTATGAAAGGTGTTTTTGTATTTGTCATGGAGTCATAGAAAAGGAAAGCGAGGAGAAAAATATGAAAAACAAAGGATGTTATGCATTGGGAGGCATAAGTGCTGTGATTTCACTGCTGATTATTGCCATGGTTCGCATGGTTGACGTAAGTGCTATTGGACCAAATGGAACAAGCATCGGGTTATCTCATATCAATCAAAAAGTACACGAAACTATTGGAGTAAATCAAATTTGGTACGATATCACTGAAATATTAGGTGGCGTAGCTATTTTAGTAGCAGGTATTTTTGCGTTGGTTGGATTCGTTCAGTTGGTGAAAGGAAAGAGCCTTGCCAAAGTTGATAAAGAAATCTATGCAGTGGGTGGTTTGTATGCAGTAGTTGTTGTATTGTATGCTCTTTTTGAAAAAGTTATCATCAATTACCGTCCGGTAATCATGGATGGCGAAACTGCGCCGGAAGCTTCTTTTCCATCATCACATACGATGCTTACCTGTGTTGTTATGGGAAGCGCTATTATATTGATTGGAAAATACATTCAGTCGGAAGGATTAAAAAAGATTTTACAAATTGCTGCAGCCGTTATTTTAATTGTTACGGTTGTTGGACGTTTGATATCAGGCGTACATTGGTTTAGTGATATCATGGGTGGTATTTTTATCAGTCTTACATTGGTATCAATTTTTGCCGGAATCGTAAAATCATTCGAAGAATAAAAAACACAAAAAAGGGACTATGTTTGTTTCTGTCTATGTGGCAGAAAAAACATAGTCCTTTTCTTTTTTATCTCTATTTGTTGTAGCTGGTTTTTGTTGCTTTATTGCTTCAAAAACTATCACATTATGTGTGATGTTGGATTAGAATGTTTAGTGCATGGATTACTTACAGTTTTACCGTCTCAACAATTTTTCTGTTTTCAAAGATATTGTAACTTGTAATTCCACTTTCTTTTAAAATATCAGCCACTTTGTCAAAATCGTATGCCAAATGCTCTGGTTTATGGGCATCGGAACCGATGGTGATGGTAGTACCGCCTAATTCTAAATAGCGTTTTAAAAGCTTGGAATGAGGGTGGGCAAATGGCAGACCGTATTTCAATCCTGCGGTGTTTACTTCAATTCCTTTGTTGTACTTTATAATCGTTTTTAGTACCTCATCGATTTCTTCCTGGAATTCATCTGGATTATAGATGAAATTTTTGTCAGGCACGTAGCGGACGATATAATCTAAGTGACCGTACACATCAAAATTTTGAAATGCTTCGATGTTTTCGCAAATAGATTTGAAATAATTACGAATACCCTGTGCACTGTCATTTTGAATGGTTTCCCAATAATCCGGAAAATAAGGATCATAATTGTCGAGCAAATGGGAAGAAGCAATAACAAAGTCAAAAGAGTACTGACCAAGCAAGCCGTTTAACTGTTTTACAATGTTTGTCTTTATGCCTAATTCAATACCCGTAAGTATTTTTATATCGGAGCCGTATTTACGGTTCATATCTTCAATTTTTCTGATATATTGTTCTACATCAAATTCAAAAGGTTTTTCCTCTTCAAAATATCCTTTCGGAAAATCATAATCCATATGATCCGTAAAACAAAGTCTTGTAAGTCCTAATTCAATGGCACGTTCAATAGTGGCTTCCATAGGGGTGTCCGAGTCTGTGGAAAAGTCACTGTGAACATGATAATCAGCTAATATTTTCATATAGACCTCCTAATCATTAACCTCTGTAATGCCGGAAATGTCCGGTGAAATCATCAGGGAATAATTTGTATAATATACGACAAATCCAGGTTTTCCGCCACTTGGTTTTTTGACATTTTTCTTTTCGGTATAGTCGATTTCTACTTTGTCCTGACCAGAACCTTTGGAAAAATGTCCTGCAAGCCTTCCGGCTTCTTCAAAAGTTCGGTCCGGTAATTCGTTTCCTTCTGTTTTTACAACAACATGGGAACCGGCAATGCCTTTAGCATGGAACCACCAGTCGTTTCCTGTGGCAAATTTAAAGGTAAGCTCGTCATTTTGGAAATTGTTTTTGCCAACATACATATGGAAACCGTCTGAAGAAATAAAGTGCATCGGTTTGCTTGACAGCTGTTTCTTTTTCTTGCCAACGGGACCACGGCGCTTTAAGTAGCCAAACTGGATAAGTTCTTCTTTGATTTGTGATAAATCCTCGTTTGATGTAGCGATATCAAGGGCACTGCTTATTGATTCCAAGTGGGCAATCTCATCCTGGGTTTCTTTTGTTTGCACGGATAATGCTTCAAAAGTACGTTTTAATTTATTGTATTTTGCAAAAAATTTCTTACCGTTTTCGATAGCAGATAAGGTAGGATCTAATGGAATGGTGATTTCCTCATTGGTGTAATAATTAAGGCAGGTCATTGATTTTGCACCTTCTTCCACATTGTAGCCGTAGGTGTTTATAAGTTCTCCGTAAACCTTGTATTTATCACGCTTTTCCGTATCTTTTAATTGTCTAAGCTGTAAATCATATTTTTTTGTGCTACGCTCTAGAGAGTTACTGATAATCTTTCGAAGGTCCACAGATTTTTGTTGCATTCTTGAATACAGGTCTTTTTGGGCGTAGTAAGTTTCCAAAAGTTTTGAAATGGTTTCATAGTTTTGTGTTTCGTAGCCTTCATAAGAAGAGAGGACTACTGATGCGTATTCTACAGGCTTCTGGTCTTTGTAAATGATGTTTGGTGCAAAGTTACCCGAGGTAACATCTTCCATAAGACGCTCAAAGTTGCGGTACAAATGAATTTGTTCCATTTCTGAAAAAGCAGAAGTAGGAAGACTTGCATCAAGGCTTGACCTTACGCAAAGCTCGTTTGCCATCAGTGGGCTAAATCCGATGAGGGATGTGTAAATGGCTTTATTAAGAGGAAGTGGCTTTTGAAAAATAGCAGGAATAAAATCTTCCTCTGTAATGGTGTTTGGATCGGCTTTTTCCTGTGTCTGTGGAATAAAGTATTCTCTGCCGGGAAGCACTTCACGGACGGAGCTGACAAAACCGGAAATATGTTTGATACTGTCAATAATCATATTTTGGTCATCCACAAAGATGATATTACTGTGTTTTCCCATAATCTCAATGATGAGATATTTGGTGCAAAGATCCCCGAGTTCATTTAAATGCTCGATTTCAATTTTGATGATACGCTCTAACTGTGGTTGGGTAATTGAAATGATACGGGAACTGTTTAGATGTTTTCGAAGCAACATACAAAAATTTGGTGCCACCATAGGACTTGGTTTATTGGTATCTGTCAAATATACCAGTGGAAGACTGGCGTTTGCAGAAATGAAAAGTCGCTCCTGACCGCTATTTGCCTTGATTGTCAATAAAAGAGCATCTTTTTCCGGCTGCGCGATTTTATTGATACGGCCGCCTACTAAGTGGTCTGATAATTCTTTTGTAAGGTTGGATATTACGATTCCGTCAAATGCCATTTATGTCACCTCCCGCTTTTTTTCAACGTTCGAATGTATTTAAAGGTTTCCTTTTCGCCCTTTTCTGCAAGCATGGTTAAAAGGTTCGATAAGATTTCAGCAGTTTCCGGATGAATCATGCGGTGGTCTTTTCGAACATTAAAATATTCCAAAGGACTCTGGTCTGTATAGTTTTCTTTCATGTATATCTTGCTTGCGGCAACTCGGTCGCAGAACATTTCAATCACATATTTTGTAGGCATTGGAGCAGGAGACATCTGATGTGTCTCGCGGCTGTAATCAGTCCAGTATTCAAAATGATGTCTGTTACGACCTTTGTGATGCATCCAGGCAAGAGAATAGCCGTATGCGTCACGCTCACCCTCGTTTGGACTGCGATATCCCTGATAGTATCTGGCACCAACCCAGAATTCTGTTGGACTGTATTTTGAAAGATCGTGGAGAAGCCCCTGCCAGAATATACCTGCTTTGAAACAGTTTTTGATTACCTGATGGCGGTGCTTCGTAATAGTTCTAAAATGCATATATGTTTTCTTTAACGTGATACGTTGTTTTTCCATGTTAATCCTCCTGCTTACCTAAATATTCTCTTGAAATTCTTGAATAAAAAGATTCTTAGAGAACACCTAATACAACATATTATAAGTAAAATATTTTTTTATGTAAACCCACATTTCTGTCTTTTTTGCCCCATGACATAAATTAAAGTCGATTGACATTGAAACTAGATGTTGACACAGTTGTCTGTGATTTCTCTTTGTATGTTGGGTAAAGGTGTTTTAAAGATATGATGATTTTTGTTTGTGTGTGTATGAAAAATATGGTAAAATAGGGTGCTATTTGTAAAAATGTTATAAATAGCAGGTATCGGATGATAAAATAAGTTTTTGAACAGAATTGCGTACTAGTTAATCAAAGGAGAAGAAAATGAATGCAAAGGTGTTTTTGAAGTGCTTTATTGTAGGAATTGTATTGTGTATGTGTACATTTGGTTTTTTATATTGGGAAGGGATTATTGTAGTTAAAAATTCACTGGATAAAAATTATTCGGTAAAAGGAATTGATGTGTCACATTATCAAGGGGAGATTCCATGGGAGAAAGTTAAGGATGACATGAATATAAAGTTTGCTTTTATTAAGGCAACAGAGGGAAGTAATTATGTGGATGAAAACTTTGCAGAAAATTGGGAAAATTCAAAAAAGAGCGGACTGTATGTGGGTGCGTATCATTTTTTCAGTTTCGACAGTCCAGGGAAAAAACAGGCAAAGAACTACATAGAAATTGTGAAAAAAAGAGAAAAAATGCTGCCACCGGTAGTGGATGTGGAATATTATGCTGACAAATTTTCAAATTCGCCAAAGGTATCGGAATTAAGAACAGAGTTGGATGATTTTTTGTATGAGATTGAAGAAGCGTATGGGTGTAAACCGATTATTTATACCACTGCCTCTGTTTACGCTAAATATATCAATGAGTATTTTAACGGATATCCTTTGTGGATACGGAATGTGTATTACAGACCGTTAATGTTGAAAAATCGTCAGTGGACATTCTGGCAGTATTCAGAAAGTGAACCATGGCCATACAAGAAAAAAGGAACGGAAATTTGTGTGGACATGAATGTGTTTGCAGGAAATTATAAGAGCTTTTTGCGTTATTTTAATTTGGAGGAGTAAAGATGATTGAAGGTTTGATTTTTGACATGGATGGTCTGATGATCGATACGGAAAAACTGCTTCACAAGTATTGGTGTCAGGCTGCAAATGAGTTCGGGTACCCTATGAAGGTGGAACATGTGCTTCAGATTCGAAGTCTTGCGGCAAAATATGCTATTCCGAAATTGAAGGGAATGTTAGGGGAAGATTTTGATTATTATAAAGTCCGTGCCAGACGTATGGAACTGATGAAACAGCATATTTTAGAGCATGGTTTGGAGGAGAAAAAAGGTCTTTTGGAAATCCTTGAATACGGAAAACAAAGAGGACTTAAAATGGCAGTTGCCACGGCTACAGATTTAGAAAGAACTACCATGTATCTAAAAAGCATTGGAAAGTTTGACTATTTTGACGCAATCGTGTGTGGCTCCATGATTGAAAATGGAAAACCGGAACCGGATATTTATTTGGAAGCTGCTAAAAGACTTGATTTAAATCCTTCGGTTTGCGTGGCATTGGAAGATTCTCCAAATGGAATATTATCGGCTTACCGTGCAGGCTGTAAACCGGTGATGGTGCCGGATATGGATGAGCCGGATGAAGATACGCTAAAAAGAGTATTTGCGGTGAAGTCCGATTTGACACAGGTGGTTGTGTTTTTAGAAGAAATTAATAAGTAATTATTTTGAATTGGAGAAAATAGGAAATTAAAAGTAAAAAATGGAAAAAATAGTGGATTAACTTTTTAGGGTGTTGTATAATAATACTATGGTGCGAAATAAAATGCCCGATAGAGAGGAGTGTGTTTCTTATGAAGCAAACAAAACAGTCGATTCCGTTTTTTTTACGGATTCCAACGCAGGTAGTACTTATTATGTTAGTTCTCATTATACTGTCTTATGTACAAAGTGATCTGGCTTTGCGCGCATTACATGATACAAAGGATATTTCTTTAGAATCACAGTCTTACAGTAATGAAGAACTTGAGCAAAGATATTCAATTAAAATTTCGTATGAAAAGATGCGTCTATATGCGATGAACTATATTTTTGCAATAGACGAGAAAGCGAAAGAAAAGAGTAAAGAAAAGGTTGAAAAGAAACAGAAAGATTTGCCTGAAAGTATCCAGGAGCTTCAGGATTATCTTAAAAAGGTAAAGGATGATCCGGAAAAGGAACATTACTTTACAGATATGAATTCAGCAATCCAGTTGTATTGTGATAACGTTAACAGGGCAGTGGCACTTGCTGATGCTGGAGATCAAAAAGGTGCTTATCAAATTCTTTATTACGAAAATGATGACGTGGATGATATGTTTGATGTTGCCCTTGATGGTATTGATGAGTATATAGAAGCATGTCAGGAAGCTTCAAATCAAGATATTACTGATAAAGTTGATTCATATACAACTACTGTGGTTATAGGAATTGTAGTTTGTATTTTAGCTGTTTTAGGAGCCTTATTCTTAATTCATAGAAATGTAATCAAGGAGATTAAGTTAGTTACCACTCAGGTAAAGAAATTGATTACTTCAATTGAAGAGGGACATGGCGATTTGTCTGTTCGTATTCATAATAGACGACACAATGAGATTATGATGTTGACAGATGGAATAAATGAATTTATTTCCACATTGCAACATACAATTTTCCGTATGCAGACAAGTGCAACAAGTTTACAGGAAATATCAAAAGATATTTATCAGGAAGTACATCTTGCAAACGATAATGCAGGAAGTGCTTCAGAGACAATGGAAGATTTGAATACAAAGATGAGTGATGTATCCAGTCATGCATCAAAACTGGATAATCGATTACAGGAAGTTCGTGATTCTGTTGTTACCATTCGTACCATGGCAAATAATGGTTCAAACCAGGCTGGCAATTACATGGTAGAAGCAGCTGAAATAAAGAAAAATGCCGTTGAGATGAAGCAAAAGACAAATCAGAAGATGGAAGAAATGAATGTGACTTTGCAAAGTTCTGTGGAAGATTCAAGCAAAGTAGAGCAGATTAATGTTCTTACAAATGATATTTTGGATATTGCTTCAAAAACGAATTTGCTTGCTCTTAATGCAAGCATTGAAGCAGCCAGAGCAGGAGAAGCTGGTAAAGGATTTGCTGTAGTTGCACAAAATATCAGTGCATTGGCATTTGACAGTAGGGAAGCTGCAGGAAAGATTCAGGTTATTAGTGAAGAAGTGACGAAAGCAGTACGCTCATTGACAGAGGATATTGAGAGAGTTATGGAGTTTGTCAATGAACAGGTTTTAGTGGATTATGATCGTTTTGTTGAAACTGGAAATAAATATGAAAGCTCAGCAAATTCGTTTGATGAAGTATTGAACGCTTGTAAGAAGCAGTCGGAGGATTTAAATGCTGTTATGGATAAGATGGCGGAAGCTATTACGACCATTACACAGTCGGTAACGGAAGGATCAGAAGTTATTGATATTGCTACAAGTAATTCAAGAGAAATTGCGGATAGTTTAGAGCATGTTGTGGAATCTTTGGCACAAAATCAAAAAATTGCTATCCAGATGGATCAGGAAGTAGGAAAGTTCCAAGGATTAATGTAAAAAGAAAAGTGACAGTGGAAACAGATAACTATTTTGAAAATGGTTATCTGTTTTTTTGTCTAAAAATTTGAAGAAAATTGTTACAAATTTGACTTTTTTTGGATGTAAAATATGTTATAATAAGTTCGCATGGTAAAGTGTATTTGCAGAAATTGTGCATTAGGGAGGAAACAAAATGAACAAAGGAAGATTACATAAGATTATGAGTATGATACTCATTTCAGTTTTGACTGTATTAAGCATATACAGTGTCAATAAAAGCATGGCGGCGACAGCCGGCTATCTGACAGTTAAATATGACGGGAAACTACATGCTATATCCAAGAAAAATCAAACCATTGCTAAAGTAGATGGAGTGAAAGTAAAGACTTCCGTTAAGGGGTTAATTATAAGCGGAACTAACATGGTTGGACCAACGGTAATAAAAAAAGCCGGCATTACATACAGTTACAACAAAACAAAGAAAGTTGTTACACTAAAGCATGGTGGAAATGTTATTAAAATAACCATGGGTAAGAAAAACGTAACAGTAAACGGTGTCAAAAAGGTTATGGGAACAAAGGCTCTCAGAGTTTATTACGTTTCTTTGAAAAAAACATATAATCTTGTTCCGGCAAGATTTGTATTTGAAACTTTTGGTATGAAGTACAAATGGAATAACAGCAATAGTACCTGTTATATTACGACGAAAGTTAAGGCAACAGCTACACCAACTGTATCGCCTGCGCCAGAAGTAGTAACACCTTCTGCAATTGTACCAACAGAACCTGCTGAAATCGTAGTAATTACAACACCGGTTGCTACGGCAACTGTGGTGCCTAGTGCATCTCCGATTGTATCAACAGCAACACCTTCTGCTATTACGACAGGTTCAGGCATTGCAACAGGAGCTTCTGTTACAACAGAAAGTGCAGTGACAAGTGGTGCGGCAACTATTGCGCCATATCAGGGCGAAGAAATGAAAGCCATGTGGATCTCTTACTTGGAGTTTGGAAATGGCGGTTATACGGAAGAACAGTTTACGAAAAAAATGGCAA
>CADBNB010000147.1 GCA_902795895.1 uncultured Lachnospiraceae bacterium
ATGAAAAAAGATGAAAGTTTATCTAGCTACATTTATAAAGTGCCTGAGAAAGAGATTGGCTCAAGTGGGGGGATTATCATGAAAAAAGACAAAAAAGAATCAGTTGGAGTGAAAAAACGCGTGGCGAAACTTGGTCAGCAGATTAAAGATGAAATCAAACGTGTAACAAGTAAAGTAGTACTTATTGTATGTTTGGAATTTACCATCGTATCCATGGTTTTAGCATACAAGTATGACACAGAGAATATGAAGAAAGAAGCAATTTCGGTGTCAGCTTGTGTGGAACAGAAAATGGCTGAAAAGATGAAAATGGTTGAGACCATGGCTGGTGCCATAGACAGTGGATCTGTAAGCGGTCACGATGCAATTTTGGAATATGTGGACACTATGGTGGCAAAAGATGATTTAGTTTCCGCAGTTTACAGTTGTTATGATGAAAACGTCACCGTTATGAGTGGAGGATGGGAACCACCTGAAGATTTTGTGGTAACGGAGAGAGAATGGTACAAAGGTACCGTACAAAATCCGGATAAAGTGTATGTTTCCGAGCCATATGTGGACGAGCAGTCAGGACAGTTATGTATTACATTAGCAAAGCGTACATTTAAGGATGGAAATCCTATTGGCGTGGTAGGTATGGATATGTATCTGGATGGTTTGGTAGGTTTGATTGAAGAGACTTACGATGGAAATGATTATGGATTTTTAGTTTCTGCAAATGATACGATTTTAGTTCATCCAAACAAAGAATACAGTTTGGACCATACAGTATCAAAACTTTTAAAAGATGTAAACAGAGGAGCTTATGAATCTGTTGTGGAGGATGATTTGAAAACATCCATCAAGTTGGATTATAAGGGCGGATTCAAGTTTATGACATCTCAAACATCTTCCTTGACAGGGTGGAAGGTTGTTTATGTAAAATCAACATTCAAAGTTCTTATTCTGTTAGTGGGGATTTTGGCATTTGCGGTTGCCGTATTTATTATTACATCAAGGGTAGCAGCTACAAAAGCAATCAATAAAATTTCTCATTTGTTTACACCTTTGGAATCTATTGCTAACAAGGTGATTCGTATTGCAAAAGGTGATTTGTCCGTTGAGTTTGATGAAGAAAAGAGTTCCAGTGAAGTTGAGAAATTGATTGACAACCTGAATGAAACAGTGGAAAGTATGCGAGGATATATCGGACGTATATCTGACATAGTGGAATCAATTTCGGATAAGGATCTGACGGTATCGGTAGATGGCGATTTCCAAGGAAACTATGTAGCTATTAGAGAAGGTCTGGAACAGATTTTAGATAGTCTGAATTCATCATTTGAACAGATAAATAATGAATCAGAAATTGTATTTAAATACGCACATCAATTGGAAAAAACAACAGAAAATGTTGCCAATAGTTCAATTGAGCAAAATGATTCCGTAACTACAGTTGTTACGGAGATGGATGCTCTTAATAATCAGGCAAAGAAAATCAATGACAGTGCTATGCAGGTGTTAGACAATGCAGACGTTACAAACAGGCACATGGAAGATGGTACTGAAAAAATGGCAGATTTGGTTGAAGCCATGAACCGTATTGAGGATTGTTATTCAAAGATTTCAGACTTTGTAGTTGAAATTAATAGTATTGCGGAAGAGACGAACCTTTTATCATTGAATGCTTCTATTGAGGCTGCCAGAGCAGGAGAAGCAGGAAAAGGATTTGCGGTGGTTGCCAGTGAAATTAGTTCATTGGCAGAATCAAGTGCAAAAGCCAGCGAAAATATCAGGGAACTTATTTATGTTACATCAGAAGCTGTTGCGCATGGTAAAAAACTGGTGGATACCACTTCAGATTCCATCAGTCAGGGAAAAGACGATGCATTAAAAACAAAAGAATATGTAAATGCAATCGTCGAGTTTGTAGAAAAACAGAAAAATGCTATTGAAAAGATTGGAAACAGTTTAAAGACCATTTCTGTAATGGTAGACAATGGTGCTGCCAGTGCACAGGAAAATACAGTTATCAGTCAACAGTTAGGCGAAAGCGCAAAACATCTGAAAGAAACAGTAGGGGCATTTTCGTTAAAGTAGAGATTGGAAATAGACACACGCCGGAGGTTAATGGTAAATCTCTGGCGTGTTTTACATTTTCATCAAAACTCTTGGATTTGTATTCAATATCAGCCAATTATGTCAGCCAATTTGGTTTTAGCACATATGGACGAAACGCAAATATTAGTGTAAAATAGTTTTGAAACAGATAAAACATGAGTGTTTCTGCATAAGTTTTTTGTATGAAATTTATGCTTTGAGGGAACAGATGTACTTTCGAAATTCTTGTATAAAAAGACTTCGAGAGAACATAATAGTAGAAATGGAGGATATAAAGATGAACGATGAATTAAATAGCTCAGTATGCGTAAAAGTAGATGTAACAAAGATTGTAAAATATGTTTGTATTGCAGGTTCTGTAATTGTTGCCGTAATTTTTGGAAGCATGTGTTTCCGTAAAAGATAAAATTTGTTACTGTAGAATGGATAAACCGATGGTAAGAAGGTAAGGCATATGACGTTAAAAGAACTAAAAATCGGGGAGACTGCAAGAATTGATGTTGTAGGTGGAGAAGGAGCGCTTAGACAGCATTTTCTGGATATGGGAGTGATTCCTGGAACGGAAGTAACAGTTGTTAAGTTTGCTCCTATGGGGGATCCTGTGGAACTTAGAATTCGCGGGTACGAACTTACGCTGCGTCTGGATGATGCAGAAAAGATTCAGGTAACGAAAGTCGATAAAGAGGAATGTAAGGAAGAAAAAAAATCACACAAAAAAACCACCACCGCACATCCGGCACTTGGAGAACCGGGAATTCACCATGCAAAGGGAAGCGGTGAAAAATTACCGGATGGAACGGTAATTACATTTGCACTGGTAGGAAACCAAAACTGTGGAAAAACCACACTTTTTAACCGTTTGACGGGGTCTAATCAGCATGTGGGAAATTTTCCCGGAGTTACGGTGGACCGAAAAGACGGTGCCATCATTGGGCATCCTAAAACATGTATCACCGATTTGCCGGGAATTTATTCCATGTCACCTTACAGCAGTGAGGAACTGGTTTCCAGAAGTTTTGTGTTAAATGAAAAACCACATGCCATCATAAATATTGTGGATGCTACAAACATCGAGCGAAATATGTTTCTCACCATGCAGTTGTTAGAGATGAATATTCCTATGGTAGTTGCCGTAAATATGATGGATGAACTGACGGGAAATGGCGGTTCCATTGATATCAATGTGATGGAACAGATGCTTGGAGTGCCGGTGGTTCCTATTTCTGCGGTCAGAAATCAAGGTGTGGACGAGCTGATTACCCATGCACTTCATATTGCAAAATACCAGGAAAGACCAGTACGGCAGGACTTTTGTTCCGGGGAAGATAAAAATGGTGCAGTGCATCGATGTCTGCACAGTGTTTCACATTTGATTGAAGCCCGGGCAAAGAAAGCAGATATTCCTATCCGTTTTGCGGCGGGCAAGATTGTAGAAGGCGACGAACACATTATGGAACTTCTCAAATTAGATCAAAATGAGAAGGAAACCATTGAGCATATTACGGTGCAGATGGAAAAAGAATGTGGACTTGACCGAAGCGCAGCCATTGCGGATATGCGTTTTTCTTACATTGAAAAAGTATGTAAACTCTCTGTCAATAAGCCAAGAGAGAGTAAGGAACACATCAGAAGCCAGAGAATTGATGCGGTTTTGACTGGTAGATTTACGGCGATTCCGGTGTTTATTTCCATTATGACACTGGTATTTTTCTTAACCTTCAATGTAATCGGCGCATGGTTGCAGGATGGTTTGGAGAGTTTGATTGATGTTTTGACAAACCGGATGGATCAGATTCTCACCGAAGGTGATGTAAATGAAACCATACACGGTCTTATCATTGATGGTATTTTCCAAGGTGTGGGAAGTGTGTTAAGTTTCATGCCAATCGTGGTTGTCATGTTTTTCTTCTTGTCCTTGTTGGAGGACAGCGGATACATTGCCAGAGTGGCGTTTTTTATGGATAAACTCCTTCGAAAGATTGGATTGTCCGGAAGAAGTATTGTGCCAATGCTCATTGGGTTTGGCTGTACCGTTCCTGCGGTTATGTCTACCAGAACACTTCCTAGTGAGCGTGACCGAAAAATGACGATTCTTTTAACTCCTTTTATGAGTTGTACGGCGAAACTTCCGATTTATGCATTCTTTGTCAATGCATTTTTTCCGGGAAAAGGCGGCCTTGTGATGACCGGTATTTATCTTCTTGGAATCGTTGTAGGAATTTTGGTGGCATTTGTATATAAGAAAGTGCTATTTCGGGGTGAGGCAGTTCCTTTTGTTATGGAACTTCCAAACTATCGTCTGCCAAGTTTTCGAAGTACCGTTCAACTGATGTGGGAGAAGGCAAAGGACTTTTTACAGAAAGCATTTTCTGTTATTTTAGTTGCTACCATTGTTGTTTGGTTTTTGCAGAGTTTTGATCTTCGCATGAATTTGGTAAAAGACTCTCAGGATAGCATTATGGCAGTGATTGCCGGTGGATTTGCACCACTTATGGCTCCGCTTGGCCTTGGAGACTGGAAAATATGTACCGCTTTAATCAGTGGAGTGATGGCGAAGGAAAGCGTTGTATCTGCATTAGATGTGTTATTTGGTGCCCAGGGAGGCATCGACCAGGTTCTCTCAACTGCGGCAGCAGGGGCATTGTTAGTCTTTAGTCTGTTGTATACACCTTGTGTGGCAGCAATTGCTTCCATCAAACGGGAACTTGGACTTAAGTGGGCAGCTTTTGTTGTGGTTTGGCAATGCGTAGTTGCATGGGTGGTAGCGTATGTATTCCGATTGATTATTACTGCTTGTGTTTAAATGGAGCCGGCGTAATCTAAATGAGGTAGAGGGTATGTTTGGAATGAATTGGTTTGATATACTGTTGATTGGCTTGATTGCTGCGATTTTTATCAGAGCCTGTTATAAGATTTACAAAAATGTAAAAGAGAAAAAAGGCTGCATGGGCTGCTCCGGTAATTGTAGCCGGTGTGACAGAAAGAGATGACGGAAAAATGGTATAGATTGGAGTGAGAAGGATGCAAATGAAATTGGCAACAGGCGTACAGAGCTTTGAGAAAATAAGAACCAAAAATTTATTTTATGTGGATAAAACACAAATGATAAAAGAGTGGTGGACTTCGGAAGATGATATAACCTTAATTACTCGTCCACGTCGATTTGGAAAGACATTAAATATGAGTATGTTGGATTGTTTCTTCTCACTTCGATATGCCAATCGTGGTGAGCTATTTGAGGGATTGTCTATTTGGGAAGAGGAAGAGTTTAGACAGTTGCAAGGAACTTATCCGGTGATTAATTTGAGTTTCGCCGAGGTGAAGATTACTTCTTTTGAAGCTGCGAAAAATATGATTTGTCAGATAATTGTAGATGCATTTTTGACATATCGGGATATTATTGGTTCAGAAAAAATTTGTGAACAAGATAGAATATTTGTAAAACACCTTGATAGAAATATGTCAATGGATATAGCAATTCAAAGTTTGAAAAAACTTTCTTCGATTTTGGAAGAATACTATGAAAAAAAGGTAATTATTCTACTAGATGAATATGATACTCCTCTTATTGAAGCCTATACACATGGCTACTGGAAAGAAATGACAGAATTTATGCGTGGATTCTTTAATGCGACGTTTAAATCGAATCCAAGTCTGTATCGTGGAGTAATGACGGGAATAACACGTATTAGTCGCGAATCTATGTTTTCAGATTTAAATAACTTGAAAGTATGCACGACTACCTCAAAAGAATATGCCACTTGTTTTGGTTTTACAGAGGAAGAAGTCTTTGTAGCTATGGATTTGTATGGTTATGGTGAGCAAAAAGAAGCTGTAAAACGTTGGTATGATGGATTTATCTTTGGTAATCAGAGAGATATGTATAATCCTTGGTCCATTATTAACTTTTTAAGGGATGGAAAGTTAGATGCTTACTGGGTGAACACCAGTGGAAATGCTTTGGTAAACCAGTTAATTCAACAAGGAAGCAGTAAAATAAAAGAACAGATGGAAGATTTGATGGTAGGAAAATCCATTTTTGTACCAATTGATGAAGAAATTGTGTATAATCAGTTGGATGCCAGTGAAGAAGCAATTTGGAGTTTATTGCTCGCCAGCGGTTATCTCAAAGTATTGCAGGTAATTGAAAAAGATACGGAGTTTGGCGGAATTGAGAGAACCTACGAGCTTACTTTGACAAATGTGGAAGTAATACAGATGTTTGCCAAGTTTATCAAAGGGTGGTTTCATAACAAAGGAAATTCGGAAAAGTACAGTGCTTTTTTACGATGTCTGCGTGAACACGACATTGAGGGGATGAATGAATATATGAACGAAGTGGCAATGTCTGTGTTTAGTTGTTTTGATGTGGCTGGTAATGAAAATACAAAACAAAACCCAGAGAATTTCTATCATGGTTTTGTGCTTGGTTTATTGGTGGAATTGCGAAAAGATTACGAAGTGGTATCCAACAGAGAAAGCGGCTTAGGGCGCTATGATGTTATGCTGGTGCCAAGAGATTTGATAAAAGATGCATTTATTTTCGAGTTTAAGGTACTTCGTCCAAGCAAAGAAAAAACATTGGAAGATACTGTACAAGCTGCATTACAGCAGATTGAAGACAAGAAATATGTGACTACACTTTTGGAGAAAGGAATTCCAAGAGAAAACATTTATTCCTACGGATTTGCCTTTGAAGGGAAAAAGGTG
>CADBNB010000148.1 GCA_902795895.1 uncultured Lachnospiraceae bacterium
TACATTTGTATTTGAGATCCCAGTAAGATATACACATATCTTATTTAAGAATATAAATTCTACAACAGAATGGGATAAGCAGACAGTAGACTATGAAATGCCACAGGATGATAATAGATATTTTGATAAAACTGGTGTAAATGGTGAAGGTAAGTATGTTGGAGTATGGGAAAAATACCCTTATGATGAAGATACAACACCAACACCTACAGTAACACCAACAGTAACACCAACAACAGCACCAGACAAAAAAGTTGTGTATTTCTGCAATGAATATTATAATGATTGGTCTAATGCATATGCATACGTATGGAATAACGAACAGGATGCCAATGTTTTTGGAGCTGTAGGAGTAACTACATATGAAGCTAAAAATTCTTATAAGATTTACAAATTTGAAATTCCGGGAAATTACTCAAATATCTTGTTTAAAAATACTGCAGGAACAGTAAACTGGGATAAGCAGACAAGAGATTTAGAAATGCCAACCGGTGAATATGATTTGTTTTTTTACGGTACAGGAGGAACAGGACATTTGCAGGAGTTTTGGATGAATTCAAGGCTCATGCCTGTTGACAATGTAACACCAACTCCTTATGTTGAAAAGAATGTTGCAACTGTTTACTATACAGGTTCAGATAAAACTGGTTCAAAGAACTGGACATCAAAATGCAATATTCATTTCAAAGTGAATGGTACATGGACATCTGCACCAGGTGTAAAAATGACAGCAGTTGATTCTTCAAAAGCTATGTATGTTTATACAATTGATTTAGGAGATGCAACAGAAGCAACTGTATGTTTCAACAATGGTTCAGGAAAATGGGACAGCAATGATGGAAAGAACTATGTTGTGAAAGCTGGAACAAACTATGTTGCAGGTAAGAAAGTAACATACGGTCAGGAAGAAGTCCTTATTATGGATGCTGCAGCTTAATTAATATAATTAAATAGAAGAAGAAAAATGAGGAATAAGAATCTCACTTGTGGGGTTCTTATTTTGTTGTCCTTCCTGTTCTTTTAGTGCGACAGCCCCTCCTACTCGATTTAAAATACATGAATTGTGTATGTTTTTAAATGGATTTACAGAAATAAAAAAGATAATCTTTTTTTGCATATTATTATGTAAAAAATAACGAGTTAGAAATGCAATGTTTATGGATGAAAAAAAATATCGAAAATGTCATAAAAATCATATTTGGAATCTGTTTTAGAAAAAAACAGTGTACATAATGACTAAAATAGTGAGTAAAAATGAAAGGAAAATATTGAAACTGTATAATAAGGATAAATTAGGGTGCGAAATAAGTGGAGTCAAGTTGTTGGAAATATGTAAATAATTATGATAAAATGTCAAAGTTGTTACAAAAATATTAATAATAAATGAAAAGGAAGTGTGTGAAATGAAGATGCTAAAAAAAGCGCTAGCGTTTGTATTGTCATTAGTAATGGCAGTTTCTGTATTTTACGGAACTGATTTACTTATGAACGCAAATGCTGAAACAGGAACAAAAGTTGTTTATTTTGACAACGCAAAGACTAAATGGAGCAATGCATTTGCTTACATTTGGGAAGGTTCACAGGGAACCTTGACAGTTAAGGGAACAAAAGTGGAAGGAAACATCTATAAGATGGAAATTCCTGCTGACTACTCAAAGATTCTTTTCAAGAATACACAGAGTGGATGGGATAAGCAGACAGCAAACACAACTGTTCCAACAGACAAGAACAACTGCTTCAAACCAAGCAGTTCATCAAACAAGTCAAGCGGATCATGGTATTACTATGAGGATGCAAGTGTAGTAACAGAAGCACCTGTTAATTACATTCCAGTAGTTTTCAATAACAGCAATACTATGTGGAAAGAGGCTTATGCATATGTTTGGAACAATCCAGAAGATTATGCGGTTTTTGAAGCTCAGGAAGTTCGCGATATTACAATGTGGAAAGATGAGCATGGCGGATGGCAGCAGGCAGATAGATATTTTATCTACAGTATTCCTAACAACTATTCGCATATCTTGTTTAAAAACACAGCAGGAACAGATAATTGGGATAAACAGACAGTTGATATGAATATGCCAACAGATAATAACAATATGTTCTTGGCAAATATGTATGGATTAAGTGGTGAAGGAAAGTATGAAGGTACATGGGGCCCAATGCCAACTGAAACACCATATGTAACAGCAACACCAACTGTTAAACCAACAAAAACACCAAAGCCAACAAAAACACCAAAGCCAACAAAAACACCAGTTGTTACAAAGACACCAAAGCCAACAAAAACACCAAAGCCAACAAAAACACCAGTTGTAACAGCAACACCAAAACCAACAAAAACACCAGTTGTAACAACAGAGCCAACACCATTACCTAAGAACTATGTTAAGGTATATTACAAAACAAGCAATTCAACAACAAATATCCACTATATTACATCAACAGGAGCATGGACAGTAGCACCTGGTGTTAAGATGTCTAAGAGTGGAAACTATGCTTATTACGTAGTTGATTTAGGAAACCGTACTGAATCTAAAGTTTGCTTCAACAATGGTTCGGGAAAATGGGATAGTAACAACGGAAATAACTACCTTATCAAGAGTGGTTATGACGCTTACATTGAAAATAGTAGCGTAAATTATGTTAAACATGATGAGCCACAGCCAGATAATACTATTGTGAAATTTGATAACTCATTAGCAAGATGGGATAATGTATACGCTTACGTATGGAACACCCCAGAGGATTTCGCTATATTTGAAAAGACAAATGTAGAAGGAAACATGTATACATTCACTATTAGTGGTTCATATTCTTCAATCTTGTTCAAGAACACATCAGGAACAGATAATTGGGATAAGCAGACAAATGATTTGCAGATGCCAACAGACACAAAGAATGCTTTCAAACCATATGCTTCATATTCAAGAGCAGATGGTGAGTGGTATGATCCTAATCAGCCAACATTTACACCAACAGCAACACCAGGCGGTGAAAGAATTATTTATTACTGTGATGCATACCCTTCTTTATGGGATGATGCAAATGCATATGTATGGAATAATGAAAATGATTTTGCTTGTTATGAAGCAATTAGTGTAAGTAAACTTGTTGGTGATGCAAGTTATGGAAATACATTTAATCTTTATAAATTTGTAATTCCTTCAAGATATGCAAATGTTTTATTTAAGAATACAAAAGGAACATCAAATTGGGATAAAAAGACAGGAGACATTGTTATTTCAACAGATATTAATAAGAATGTATTCTATGGTGGAGTAAGCGGAACAGGAAAACAGCAGGAATATTGGACTGATTTAGAAAGTCTTTTAGCTGCTCATCCATATTATGTTGAAGAAACACCATCACCAACACCATTTGTTAAAACTACTGTAATGTTTGATAACTCAATTGCAAAATGGAATAGAGTATATGCATATGTATGGAATAATACATCAGATGCTAATGTATTTAGTGCTAACTCAATTGCAAATAACATGTATACATTTGAAATTGTTGGATCATACAGCAAAATCTTATTTAAGAACACAGAAGGTACAGCAAATTGGGATGTTCAGACAAGTGATTTGAATATGCCAACAGATTCAAAGATTGCTTTCAAACCATTCGCTTCATATTCACTAGCAAATGGTGAATGGTATGATCCTAGTTTTGTAACTCAGGGACCAACAGCAACACCAACAGCAACACCATATGTACAAAGAAACGTTGCAACTGTTTACTACACATGTTCATCAACAGCTGGTTCAGGTAATTGGAGCTCATGCTACATTCATTTCAATGTAAATGGAGTTTGGACAACTGTACCAGGTTACCAGATGACTAAAGTTGAAGGTAATAAATATTCTTATAACATTGATTTAGGAAATTCAAGCCAGGCAACAGTATGTTTCAATAATGGATCAGGAAAATGGGATAGCAACGGTGGTAAGAACTACGTTGTTAAAGCAGGCGTAAACAATGTTAAGGATAAGAAGGTAACATTTGGTGGAGATGTTGTTACTACAAACACAACAATCTTATATAACAACGATTCAAACTTTACATGGACAAATGTATATGCTTATGCATGGAACAGTACAACTGATTATGCAATCTTTTACCCAACTAAGACATATGGAAGTAAGTCAGTAATTGGTAAAGATGGACAGCCTGTATACGTTTCAACATATTATCAGTTTGATATCCCTGTAACATATGCAAATGTTTTATTTAAGAACATTGGAAATACAAATGAATGGGATGCTCAGACACAGGATTTGGTAATGCCAAATGTAAATAACAGCTGCTTCATCGTAGATGGAATGGACTGGGAAGGAAAGCTTTACGGACATTGGGATGTAGTTTCACAGGAAACATTAGCTTCATGTGGAGATATGCCTGAGTCAGAAGAAGTTGTAATTGCTACAGGTTCTGCTGTAGTTGAAGACATTGCAGCTTAATGAAATAAAAAGCTAATATATAGCAAAAAAATACCTCTGCCATTTGGCAGAGGCATTTTTTATGTAATAGGAAATTACGATGCAATTTCCTATTACATAAAAAACGCTCCGCGAGGATGCGCAGACCGCGGAGATGGAGTTAATTGCTGCGCAATACCGCGGTCGCGCCAGAGTTTTGCAAGCAAA
>CADBNB010000149.1 GCA_902795895.1 uncultured Lachnospiraceae bacterium
GTAGAAAAATGGGAACAAAAATACAAATTGATAATAAGACGATAGTGAAAATTGAAGAACCAAAGAAAGTTGATGTTGTCATGTATAATGATGATTTTACACCCATGGATTTCGTGGTTGACATATTGATGAGCGTTTTTCATAAAAGTGAAATCGAAGCAGTGGCGATTATGATGGCAATTCACAAAGGAACAAAAGAGGTCGTAGGAAATTACGTTTACGACATTGCAAGAACTAAAGTTGATATATGTTTGAGAAAAGCAAGAGAAAAGGGCTACCCGTTTCTTGTTAAAATAGAAGCATAATCGAGGGAAGGAGGTTTTAAAAATGAAGATTTCAAAAGAAGTGGAAGATATATTATCAGATATGGCGTCTTTAGCAGAGGGGTATCATCATGAGTATATTACGCCGGAACATTTATTATTTGTCATGACATACAACCATTGTTTTGCTACAAGCTATGATTCTGCCGGTGGCAATGTAGATGTATTGCGCAAAAAATTGGAACAGTACATGAAAAAAAATTTGGAAATCAATAAGGATGAAAAAGCTGAATTAAGTTCCGGATTAAATGATGTTTTAATGGAGGCAGAGAAGCAGGCTGCTGCCAGTGAACGTTTTAAAGTGGAAATTACCCATTTGTTGTATGGATTATTGAATCAGAAAACTTGTTATGCAACTTACTATTTATTGGAACAAAATGTAGATCCATTTGAATTGATGGTATGCATGAATGAGTATATGATTGAAATGGAAAATCAGTCAGAAAATGATAGAAAAAATACTCAGGCAGGTTCTAATGCCAATCAAAGTAAAGAGCAATGGAGAGACTATGTTGTGTGCATGAACGATTTGGTGGAAGAACAAATGCCTCTTGTTGGTCGTGAAAAAGAGCTTAACAGAACATTGCAGATTTTATGTAGAAAATATAAAAATAATCCCCTTCATATCGGGGAACCAGGGGTAGGAAAAACGGCAATTGCATATGGTGTTGCCCGTAGAATAAACGAAGGAAATGTACCAGAGCGTTTGTTAAACGCAAAGATGTATTTGTTGGATTTGGGAAATATTATTGCCGGAACCCAGTTTAGAGGCGATTTTGAGAAACGTCTGAAAATGATTATGGAAGGCGTAAAACAGGAAAAAGATATTATTTTATATATTGATGAGATACACAATATTGTAGGAGCAGGAGCAAGTAATGGCGGTACTTTGGATGCAGCAAATCTGTTAAAGCCATATCTTGCCAGTGGTGAAATCCGTTTTGTCGGAGCAACTACCTATGAAGAATACAAAAAAACGTTTTCTAAAAATAAGTCACTGATTCGCAGATTTCAAAATGTGGATATTGCTGAACCTACGCAGGAGGAGGCTATTCAGATTTTGGAAGGAGTACGAAAGCATTATGAAAAATATCATAATATTCGATACTCAAAAGGAACTATGGAATATGCCGTGGAATTAAGTGCGAAATATATGAACGAAAAGTTTTTGCCGGACAAAGCCATTGATCTTATAGATGAGGCAGGGGCTTATCGCGAAATGCATCCTACAGAAAAGAAGATACAAATGGTTGATAAAAAACTTTTAGAGGATGTTGTGGCAACCATTGGCAATGTTCCGTCAAAACATGTGGAAGTAAATGAGACGAAAATGCTGGCTGATTTGGAAGAAAAGATTGGTAAAAATGTATTTGGGCAGGATGAGGCAGTGAAAGAACTGTCAAATGCCATCAAATTTGCAAGAGCAGGCTTGAATGACGAGGACAAGCCGTTGGCAAGTCTTTTGTTTGTGGGGCCTACCGGTGTTGGAAAAACAGAGGCTGCAAAAACCTTGGCAGATGTAATGGGCGTAAAACTTGTGCGCTTTGATATGAGTGAATATGCTGAAAAACACACAGTTGCTAAGCTTATTGGTTCACCTGCCGGATATGTAGGATATGATGAAGGCGGAATTTTGACAGAAACTATCCGTAAAACTCCTCATTGCGTGCTTTTATTAGACGAGATAGAAAAAGCACATCCTGATATATTTAATGTATTACTTCAGGTGATGGATTATGCCACATTGACGGACAATCAAGGAAGAAAAGCAGATTTCCGTAATGTCGTTATTATTATGACATCAAATGCAGGGGCAAGCCAGGTTGGAAAAATGTTAGTTGGATTTGGCAGCGAGAAAATCAATAAGAGTGCCATTATGGATGAAGTAAAACGAGTGTTCCAGCCGGAATTTAGAAACCGTTTGAGTCGCATTATTACATTTAATTATGTGGACGATCAGATGGCTCAACGTATTGTAGATAAACAGATTGCACAATTAGCAAAGAAATTGCAAAAGAAGAAAATCAATCTTAAGATTACATCTTCTTGTGCTGAATATTTGAAGGAAAAAGGCGTGAGTCATGAATACGGTGCAAGAGAAATTAGCCGTATTATCAATACGGAAATTAAGCCATTGCTTGTGGATAAGATTCTTTTCGGTAAATTGAAAAAAGGCGGAGAATGCGTCATTGATTACGCAAATGATAAGTTAAGCTGTTAGGTCTGCTTTCAACATAGGGAGAAATTAGTGTGAAAAAGAAAATTAGAATGATTGTATTTGCAGTATGTTTGATTAGTCTCATTGTATCTGGTGTTCGGTTGGCGTTAATTTATCACACCTATAAATCGGGAAATGATAAATACAAGGAAATCGAACAGGAAGTTGTAAAGATAACTGTACCGGAGGAAAGCAGTTTGGAAATTGCGAAAGCAACAGATAAACCAAACAAGGTGAAAGAAGAGAAAAAACCAGTAAAAATCGAGGTTGATTTTAATAAACTTCAGAACATCAACAAAGACATTATTGGTTGGATTTGTATTCCGGATAGTGTGATAAATTACCCTATTTTGAAAACGGATAATAATGATTTGTATCTCCATAAAGCATATGATTTATCGGATAGCATATTTGGCAGTATTTTTATGGAATGCAGTAATAGTGATGATTTTTCGGATTTTCATACAATTCTTTATGGTCACAATATGAAAAATGGTTCTATGTTTGCTGCATTAAAAAAATATCAGGATGAAACATTTTTAAAAGAGCATGATAAAATATATATTGTGACAAAGGATAAAACAAGAATTTATAAAGTCTTTTCTTATCATGTGGCAAAGGCTGGAGGAGAGATTTATTCGACGCAATTCGAAACGGAAGATGCGTATAAGAAGTTTCAAGATTTATTGCTAAAAAGTTCTTATAAAGATTTGAATACGGAACTTAAAGCGGATGATACAATCATAACATTATCAACCTGTACATCGGGCGAGGACAATCGTTTTGTTGTGCATGCGAAGTTAATAAAATCATAAAAATGTAATGTAATGAAACACACGGTATGTGAATAGAATATACCGTGTGTTTTTAATGTAATAGGAAATTGCGATGCAATTTCCTATTACATTAAAAACGCTCCGCGAGGATGCGCAGACCGCGGAGATGGAGTTAATTGCTGCGCAATACCGCGGTCGCGCTAGAGTTTTGCAAGCAAA
>CADBNB010000150.1 GCA_902795895.1 uncultured Lachnospiraceae bacterium
AAAAATGGTTTTCCAAGACAGGTATTATTTGTGCTTCAATATATTGATGCGGAGGAACAAAAAGAATTAGAAACTCAGGAAGAACTGAAAAATGCTTATGAACAGGCAAAAGTCGCAAATAGGGCAAAAACAGATTTTTTATCTGCCATGTCTCATGATGTAAGAACACCGTTAAATGGAATTATAGGAATGACCAAAATTGCTCAGGAAAATATAGATGACAAGGAACGAGTAGAGGATTCCCTTGATAAGATTTCCATGGCAAGTAAGCATTTGCTCATGTTAGTAAACGATGTTTTAGATATGAGTAAATTAGAGAGTGGAAAAGAAGATATTCTCAATGAACCATTTTCTATAAAAAATCTTCTTCGATGGAGTGAAGCCATGATTTTGGAGCAGACAGAAGAAAAGGGGATTAAGTTTTCTTTGGATGATTCAAAAATTGAGCATCCGAATTTATTAGGAAGTGTGCTTCATTTCAAACGTATTATTATAAACATCTTAAGCAATGCAACAAAATACAATAAGCAAAATGGAAGTATTTCAGTAATTGCAGAGGAGATATGGAATGACGCTGAAAAAATGCGTTTGCGGCTCACCATTTCTGACACAGGAATAGGAATGAGTGAGAATTTTTTAAAGGGAATATTTGATCCATTTACTCAGGAATCCATAGGAAACCGTGCCGAGTACGAAGGAAGCGGTTTGGGAATGGCGATTGTGAAACGTCTGGTGGAACTGTTAAATGGTACGGTTCATGTAACCAGTCAGTTGAATGTAGGGACAACATTCGTGATTGAAATACCATTTGACATTGATTTTTCTGTGAAAAAACGAGAAGAGGAAAAACAGGCAAATTATATGTTGGTACAGGGAAAGAAAGTTCTATTGGTTGAGGACTTGGATATCAATTTGGAGATTGCGGAATATAATCTGACAAAACATGGTCTTTTGGTGGATACCGCAGTAGATGGTCAGGAAGCGATAGATAAATTTGCAGCTTCCGATGTGGGAGAATATAGTGCCATATTTATGGATATACAAATGCCGGTAAAAGACGGTTATGAAGCTACAAAGGAAATTCGTGCAATGAATAGGAAAGATGCGAAAACAGTTCCGGTTTTTGCCATGACAGCCAACGCTTTTTCGGAAGATCGGGAGCGGGCAATGGAAGCTGGGATGAACGAACATGTGGCGAAGCCATTTGACTTTAACCGGGTGATGGACAAGTTGTACAAATATATGTAGTGTAAACAGGTATTAAGTTCTATTTACGGAAAGGATTAAGTATGGTACTATGTAATAAATGTAAAATTATGTAAAACGAGGAGGGGTGCTAGGCAAATCAGTGATTATATGAGGGGTGGCGTATTTTATGAAAAAATCAGTTTTAATTGTCGATGATGAGGAATTGAACAGGGAGTTGTTGAAACAGATTTTTGAAAATGAATATAACATTATCGAGGCGGAAGATGGTTATGAAGCAATCGAATTATTTGAAAAACATTCGGATGAAGTGGCTGTTGTGTTGCTAGATCTTATTATGCCGAGAGTAAGTGGTTATCAAGTGCTGCAGTATTGGCAAAATAGAGGAATCCTTAATAAAGTTCCTGTAGTGCTCATCACTGCGTCGGAAGACCAGCAGATGGAGTTTTCGTGCTATTCGTTAGGCGCTTTGGCTGTGATTAATAAACCTTTTGTTGCTAAGACAGTGCGCAAGAGAGTGGATAGTATGATAGAAATGTTTAATAATGTAGGAATTTTAGAGGAACAGATTAAAAATAAGAATGACCAGATTTCAAAACAGCAAAAACGATTAGAAAGTTTTCAGGAAAAATTATTGGATACAATCAGCAATATTGTTGAATTTCGAAATTTAGAGACAGGATTACATGTCAAAAGGGTAAAAGAATTTACCAGAATCCTTGCAGAAACATACCGGGAAAAATATCCGGAGCAAGGCCTTACAAAAGAACAGATTGACGTGATTGTGGCAGCGGCAGCAATGCATGATATTGGGAAAATTGCAATATCAGATGACATATTATTAAAACCGGGGAAACTTACAGATGAGGAACGGCAGATTATGCAGGAACACACTACAAAGGGATGCGAAATATTAAATATGATGATGGATGTACAGGAAGAAGACCAGTTCAAGGCATGCTATGAAATTTGTCGGCATCATCATGAGAGATACGATGGAAATGGATATCCGGATGGGTTGAAAGGAAATGAAATTCCTATTTCGGCACAGCTTGTGTCCATTGTAGACGTATACGACGCATTGGTGAGTGTTCGTGTTTACAAGAAAGCATTTTCAAGAGATGATGCTTTTCGAATGATAGTAAATGGAGAATGTGGGGTATTTGCGCCAAAGCTTGTACAATGCTTTATGGCTGCGAAAGAAAGGATAGCAAATTGTGATGATGTTAACACAACAACAAGTTGAGATTCCAAGCGGGGAATATGTCCCGTGGAGCTCGTTATGGGGATTAAGTATGGAAAAAACGAAGAGAGAAAGATTAGAACATCTGGGGTTAGATATTGAAAAAGTTTATGAGCGTTTTATGGGGAATGAAGAAATGCTCGACAAATATTTAAAAAGGTTTATTACAGACAAACATTATGAAAGGCTGACAAGTGCATTAAACGAAAGAGATACCCAAAGAGCTTTTCAGGAGGCTCATGCATTAAAGGGATTATGTGAAAATTTGTCATTGATTGACATCAGCAAAGAAATGAATGTTTGTGTTGAGTATCTTAGAGTAAATGATTTGGATAATGCCATTCATATGAAGGTAACATTAGATGAAATTTACGAAAAAACGATACATGCCCTAGAGAATTATTTTGAAGTAGGATAATTATGCTGGAAGCTGTACATTTTGTGCAGCTTCTTTTATTTTGTAATAGGAAATTGCGATGCAATTTCCTATTACAAAATAACGCTCCGCGAGGATGCGCAGACCGCGGAGATGGAGTTAATTGCTGCGCAATACCGCGGTCGCGCTAGAGTTTTGCAAGCAAA
>CADBNB010000151.1 GCA_902795895.1 uncultured Lachnospiraceae bacterium
GCATTGTTACATATACAGGGAGATTTGGTAAATGTTCAGAAAATTCAGAAATTTTTAAGTATCTATCAGACTTCCAGCCCGTCATATCCTATGATGGCGGGAATTGCGTGGTGCATGGATTATTGTAGAAAAGAGGATAAAAAAGAATTTGTAAATTATGAACATCGTTTACTGAAATATAGGGAGATGATTTCGAAATTACCGATGATTGAGTTGTTTGACGGAACATCACAAGGAAATCCCATGGGGGCTGATTATGACTTTGGTAAACTGGTCATCGGCGTAAAAAATCAAAGAATCAGTGGTTCGAAACTCTATGATATACTGCGAGAAAAGTACCATTTGCAGATGGAAATGGCTTCATTAAGATATGTGATTGCCATGACAAGTGTGATGGATACAGAAGAGGGATTTGAGCGTTTCTATCAGGCGTTGAAAGAGATAAATGATATGCTTTTAAAGGAGGAACAAGGAGCTGAGGAAAGCATCCTTCCTGTAAAAATGCCGCCGGTGAATGAGGAAACATTAAGTATTTTTAAGGCGGAAGAGAAGCCAAAGGAATGGTGTCTGCTGGATGAGTGTATTGGAAAGATTGCCGGGGAATATTTGTATCTTTATCCGCCGGGAATTCCGCTGGTGGTGCCTGGAGAAGTGATTAGTCGGGAGTTGATAGGTTATGTCAGGGAATGTGAGAAGAGTGGATTACAGGTAAAAGGACTTAGAAATGGGCAGTTTTGTGTGATTTGTGAAGAGAAAGGAACGTACAAATGAGTAGGATATTTGTAATTATGGGAAAAAGCGCAACAGGAAAAGATACGCTTTATAAGGAGCTTTTAAAGAGTAGTAACGTAAAGGTTAAGCCTATTGTTTTATATACCACAAGACCTATAAGGGAAAATGAATCCGAAGGGGTGGAGTATCATTTTGTGAGTGCAACTCAGTACGAGAAATTTAAGGAAGATGGGCTGGTGATTGAATCAAGGGATTATAAAACGGTTCATGGAATTTGGAGTTATTTTACCATGAATGATGCCCAGTTTGATGGTGATGAGGATGTATTACTTATTAATACGTTAGAAGGGTATGAGCAGATAGTGGCTTTCTTTGGGCAGGAAAAGGTGGTGCCTCTTTACGTTGAGGTGGAGGATGGTATTCGACTGTCTCGTGCCCTTTCCAGAGAACGGGAGCAAAAGGAGCCTAAGTATCAGGAGCTTTGCAGGCGTTTTCTGGCGGACTGCGAGGACTTTTCAGAAGAAAAAATTGCAAAAGCCGGTATTCAAAAAAGATTTGAGAATCTGGATATGGGACAATGCCTGAAAGAGATGGAGCGGGAAATGGTTTCTTGTTGATTTTATGGCTGTTTTGAGCTAAAATGGAAGTAATCTTTACTTTGAAAGTATTGTTGTTAACTTGCTATTTGCAAGCTATGGGGGAACCTTAAAAAATGAACGGGGTATGAAATATGGAGTTAAAGATAAATCAATTACAACAGATTAATACGGAGATGGCAAAAGGTCCGGCAGAGGCGGCAGATGGCACGTTTAAGTTTACATTGGCAAGCCAGATGGAGGAGTCGGAACTTCAGGCGAGACTTACACTTATGATGGAGGATATTGTCCAGTCGGGAAAAAGTCTTGGAAAGCGGATGGATATCAGGGAAATGAAGCATTATCGTGCATTGATTCAGGAGTTTTTGAATGAAGTTGTCACCAGATCCCATAAGTTTAGCCGTGAGAATTTTCTGGACCGGAAGGGGCGTCACAGAGTGTATGACATCATTAAACTGGTAAATCAGAATTTGGAAGAGTTAGCAAGTGAGCTTATTAAGGATGAGAAGGATTCTATTGCCATATTGAGTAAGATTGATGAAATACGTGGATTATTGTTAGATATTCTTACGTAATATTTAAAGGGGTGGTTCTATGAGAAATTTTAATCAGGTCATCGGTCATAGAGATGTTATTGATCATTTGCAGAAGGGTATTTTAGAAAATAAAGTTTCTCATGCGTATATTCTTGCCGGTGAAAAGGGAGCCGGAAAGCGGATGATCGCTGATATATTTGCCACTACTTTGCAGTGTGAAGAAGGTGGAACAAATCCTTGCGGAAAGTGCAGATCATGCATGCAGGCAGAGGGAAGTAATCAGCCGGATATTATTACGGTCACTCACGAGAAAGCAAGTCTTGGTGTAGAAGATATACGTAGTCAGGTAAACAGCGATGTGGCGATTAAGCCATACAGCAGTGCAAGAAAAGTTTATATTATTCCGGATGGGGAGAAGATGACGGAGCAGGCACAGAATGCACTCTTAAAAACTATTGAGGAACCACCGGAATATGCGGTATTTCTTTTGTTGACGGAAAATATGAATGCATTTTTACCAACGATTTTATCCCGTTGTGTGACACTTCAGTTAAAGCCTGTGAATTTGCAGCTTATTAAGCAGTATCTGATGGATCAGTATCAGGTGCCGGATTATTTGGCTGAAGTGAGTGCAAAGTTTAGTCAGGGTAATGTAGGAAAAGCTATTCGCTACGCATCCAGCGAGGAATTTATAGAGATAAAAACAGAGACAATCCATGTGTTGACTCATGTGGAAGAGATGAAAAATTATGAGATTATGCAGTTTGTAAAAAAGATGGCAGAGAAGAAAAATGGCGATATTTCAGACTATTTGGATTTGATGCTTTTGTGGTACCGGGATGTGCTTATGTTTAAGGTGACACAGGATATCAATGGTCTTTTGTTTTCGGATCAGGTTTCAGCAATCCGAAAGCAGGCAAATAGCAAGGAATATGAGGGAATTGAGGCTATTATTCAGTCCATCGAAAAGGCAAAAGTGCGTTTGAAAGCAAATGTTAATTTTGATACTGCCATGGAGCTTATGATTTTTGTGATGAAGGAAAACTAGGAGGATATTGTGGTTACAATTATAGGAGTTAGATTTCGTAAGGCAGGTAAGGTTTATTATTTCAGCCCTGCCAACTATGAGGTGAAGAAGGGCCAGCATGTCATTGTGGAAACAGCAAGAGGCGTGGAGTTTGGTCAGGTTGTTATGAATCCTAAACAGGTGACAGACGATGAAATCGTACAGCCTTTAAAAGCTGTGATTCGTGTGGCAACACCGGAGGATTACAAAATAGAAGAGAAAAATAGAGAAAAAGAAAAAGAGGCTTTTCAGATTTGTCTTGAAAAGATTCATAAGCATCAGTTGCAGATGAAATTGGTGGATACGGAATATACTTTTGATAACAACAAGATTTTGTTTTATTTTACGGCAGACGGAAGAATCGATTTCCGTGAGCTTGTAAAGGATTTAGCGTCAGTATTTAAGACAAGAATCGAACTTCGACAGATTGGAGTCCGAGATGAGACGAAGCTGTTAGGCGGAATTGGAATTTGTGGACGTCCACTTTGTTGTAGTACATTTTTGACGGAGTTTGCGCCGGTATCCATTAAGATGGCAAAGGAGCAGAACTTGAGTCTCAATCCTACGAAGATTTCCGGAGTTTGCGGACGATTGATGTGTTGTCTGAAAAATGAGGAAGAAGCCTACGAAGAGTTAAACAGCAAGCTTCCAAATGTTGGTGACGCTGTAGAGACTTCCGATGGATTAAAGGGTGAGGTTCAGAGTATCAGTGTATTGAAGCAGATGGTACGTGTGGTTGTTACTTTGGACAATGACGAAAGGGAAGTGAAGGATTATCCGGTGTCAGAACTTAAGTTTAAACCTCGTAGAAGAAGAGACAGACAGGCTTCGGAAAAGGAAATGAAAGAACTTCGTGAACTTGAGAAGCTTGAAAAGCAAGATGAAAAGAAATCAAAATTAGATTAACAGGATGGCTTTCCCGCAGATGTGGGAAAGCCTTTTCAAAGTAGGAGAATGTTATGGAATTAAAAGATGGAGAACGCATCGATGACTTGCAGTGCAAGGGGTATCGAATCATTCAAAATGAGAGCAAATTTTGCTTCGGTATGGATGCGGTTTTGCTGTCCGGATTTGCAAAGGTAAAACCGGGAGAGCGGGTGATTGACTTAGGTACCGGCACAGGGATTATTCCTATTTTACTGGAAGCAAAGACCAAGGGAGCGCATTTTACAGGTTTGGAGATACAGGAAGAAAGTGCTGAAATGGCGGGAAGAAGTGTGGAACTAAATCACCTTTCCGGAAAAGTTGACATTGTAACCGGTGACATTAAAGAGGCATCGAAGATTTTTTCTAATGGAAGTTTTGAGGTGGTTACGACAAATCCACCGTATATGAATGACCAGCATGGACTTAAGAATCCTGAACTTCCAAAAGCCATTGCCAGACATGAGATTCTTTGTAGTCTGGAAGATGTAGTTCGGGAAGGGGCTAAGGTTTTAAAGGAAAACGGCAGAATGTATATGGTACATCGTCCTTTCCGTCTGGTGGAGATTTTCGATGTGATGCGAAAGTATAAATTAGAACCGAAACGAATGCGTTTGGTTCATCCCTACGCGGATAAAGAGCCAAATATGGTGTTAATTGAGGCTTTGAAAGGTGGAAAGCCAATGTTGAAGGTGGAGCCGCCGTTGATTGTCTATAGGGACGTGAATGTGTATCACCCGGAGATTTATGAGATTTATGGATATGAAGGGGATAAGTAGAGGTGTTTAAATTTTTATGTAATAGGAAATTGCGATGCAATTTCCTATTACATAAAAACGCTCCGCGAGGATGCGCAGACCGCGGAGATGGAGTTAAAGGAAATAGGGATTGGTTGGAGTAGATTTTTTGATGGAATCTTGAAGTTTGGAAGTTTTGTTGGATAATGAAAATACATATGTTTTCATGAGAACATGATAGAGAAAAGGAAGAATATTATGGCTGGAACGTTATATTTATGTGCCACACCGATTGGAAATCTTGAGGATATTACCTTTCGTGTGGTAAATACATTAAAGAGTGTGGATCTGATTGCTGCGGAAGATACAAGAAACAGTATTAAATTGCTCAATCATTTTGATATTAAGGTACCTATGACAAGTTATCATGAGTTTAATAAATATGACAAGGCAAAGGTATTGGTTCAGAAAATGCTGGAAGGGACCAATGTTGCGGTGATTACGGATGCAGGAACTCCGGGAATTTCTGATCCCGGAGAAGAGTTAGTAAGACAAGCCCATGAGGCAGGAATCAAGGTAACATCCCTTCCGGGACCGGTTGCCTGTGTTACTGCCCTTACGATGTCAGGACTTCCTACTAGAAGATTTTGTTTTGAGGCATTTTTGCCAACGGACAAGAAGGAGAGAGCTCTTGTTTTAGAGGAAATGAATCGGGAGACGAGAACGGTGATTATGTATGAGGCACCTCACCGACTTAGAAAAACATTGGAAGAGTTATTGGAGAAACTGGGGAATCGTAAAATTACCATCTGCAAGGAACTTACCAAAAAGCATGAAAAAACTTTTTTGACTACCATTTCTGAGGCGATTGCCTTTTATGAGGAGACAGATCCAAGAGGAGAATACGTGTTGGTGATTGAAGGTAGAACTCATCAGGATATCAAGGAAGAAGAACAGCAAAAGTGGGAAGAAATCAGTATTGAAGAACATATGGATATCTATCTTGGTAAGGGAATGTCGAAAAAAGATGCCATGAAAGCGGTGGCGAAGGACCGGGGCATTTCTAAAAGAGATGTGTACCAGCAGTTGTTGTAGGGAAATGATTTAAGTAGCGTTTGAAAGAAAAAAACATTATAGCAAAAGAATAAAGACGCCTTTTGACAGAAAAATCTGACGAAAGACGTCTTTGTGTGTTTATAGGAAACTTTGTTCTTAATGTAACCCAGCTTTTGTAAGTGCAGAGCGTATTTCAGAACCTAAGATAAGTGCAAAAATCATCTTTGCAAGGTCCCCTGGAATATAAGGTACAACGCCAATCATAAGTGCTGCCTGAAAGCCAAGGTGAAGCTGCACAGCAAGCCAAACTGTTCCGAACAAATAGCAAACAAGGGTACCAAGAATCATACCGGTCATATGAAGTGCAATACGTTTTGGTTGCTTAACAATTGGTGTTTTTAATGGGAATTTATCAATAAAGATTCCCGCTATAATTGCCATAAAAATAAAACCGATAAGATATCCTCCGGTAGGTCCGGCTAATTTGGCAGGTCCGCCTGTATATCCCGAGAATATCGGAAGTCCGGCAAGTCCGAGTAATAAATATATGAAATAACTGACAGTTGCATATTTGGTTCCTAAAACATATACTGCTAAAAAGATTGCGATGGATGTGAGTGAAATAGGAACTGGGCTTACAGGTATGGCGAAGGAATTTGGCGCCAGAATACAGGTAAGTGCTGTAAGAACGGAAATCATAGCCATTATTTTGATAGAGTCTGATAGTGATTTACTTTTTGTCATAATACATTTCTCCTTCTTAGGTCTTAAGTCTCATTTGTAAAGTGTAAATGATATGTGGATTTTACTCCTGTTTTCAAACTACGTCATTATAATAAATGAAAAATAATTGATTGTCAACCATGAAAATAAAAAGGTTTACAATAGCAAAAGATTAAATGGAATAATATCCCTTAGATGTCGATGAGTACTGGTGTAAATGAAATGCTTTAAAGATATGTGTAGAGGGAAGTTAATGGGAATCTTTCGGATTAGGATGAATTGGATATGCTATTTAAGATTATCACCAGAAGTTTTAATTAGTATTAAGAAATAATGATACTTAAAAAACAAAAATATGACAAAAAAAAGACATAAATGTTGCTAAAAACTGTAAATATTAAAAAAAATTTAATAAAAATCACGATATGTGGAGTTTTGAGATTGTGCAATAATAGGAAAAGTTCTTGATTATTTTAATGTGATTATCAAAAAAATGGGTTGTTTTGGAAAAAAATTGTGTAATTCTTACAAGTAGAAATGGAAAAATAGATAAATTCTATTTTTTTAATACAAAATAACAAGGGAGACTATGGCATTCTAAGAGGTCTTTTGGTTATTTTTCCTTTTTTTTCTTTTTAAATCCAAAAATTTGAAATTGATTAAAAAAATGCTATACATAACTAATATTTCAAGTTGCATAACTTTGATTTTTGTGATATTGTATAAGTACAAAGTCGATGAGACAATTGTATAGAGTTTTGGATGTGGCAAAAGCCATAAAACAAAGGAGAGACATTATTATGAAAACAACAGGTATCGTAAGAAAATTAGACGAGTTAGGACGTATTACACTTCCAATTGAGTTAAGAAGAACACTTGGTGTTTCTGATAAAGATGCATTGGAAATTTCAGTTGAAGATGACAAGATCATCTTAAACAAATACGAGCCAGCTTGCATCTTCACTGGTGAAAAAGATGACTTAGTGGAATTTTATGGAAAGAAGATTTCAAAGAAATCTGTTATTGAGTTAGCTAAGACAGTAGGATTAACAGCATCTGATTTATAAGATGTTCCGCATTTCTTAAGAAGGAGATGCATCTGTTATTTCCTTCTTTTGAAAATGCGCTAGTGAGGATTTAATTAGCCAATTTCCTTATAAATATCATACTCCCATGATATTTATAAATTTTTGTTATACTCCCTCTCATTTAGGCAGGTAAGCACCTCCCCTCAGCTTACCTGCCGTATTTTTTTTGAATGGGCACCCTCTGAAGAGAAAGAAAAACGCTCCGCGAGGATGCGCAGACCGCGGTATTATTCTTTAAGGGCTTTTCGTCGCTTTACGAAAAATACGATGAAATATATAATAAGGCAGACAACAAAAATACTACAAGTTGCAATAAATGCCAGGAAACATATCATAAATTCTCTGAAACCATAAATTCCTGAACTTTCATCATTATAATAATAAGCACCTAGTGAAGACAAAAGAGCTAATATTCCATCAATAATCATAAATATTCTTAATCGTTTCATATACGTTCATCCCCCCATATTATGTTAAATAATCTATCGAAAATATTATATAAAAAGATTTATTTAGGTACAATTCGCTTTATACGCAATGTATTACAAACTAATACATTAAGGTAGAAAGGATGGGGAATTGTGATTTTAGAAATTGAAAAAGTGTAGGGCAGGGAATACTTGATTCAAGAGGAAATCCTACAGTGTAGGCAGAGGTTATTTTAGTAGATGGAACGAAGGACACAACCATTGCGGATCTGGCAGTTGCATTAAATTGTGGACAGATTAGGTTGTCTGGTAGGTAGGTTTCTTTGCAAGCAAGCTTGCAGAAACAATACCTACTGACAACGCTTTTAATAGACTACTGTCCAAGACAATGCTTTTTTAATGCATCAAATGTTTCTTCGCAAATGTCGTGTTCAATTCTACATGCATCTTCAGAAGCAAGAGCTTCCGGAACTCCTAATTGTACAAGCCATTCCGTCAAAAGTGTGTGACGTTCCAGTATGATTTCAGCTTTCTTTTGTCCTTCCGGAGTTAATGTGATGTATCCGGTATCTGCCATGGTAATCAGTTCTTTTGTACGAAGGCTTTTCATGGCAACGCTGACACTTGCTTTTGTATAGCCTAGTTCACTGGCAATATCAACAGAGCGAACTTTTCCGTTTTTATTGTATAGCTGAAGAATGGTTTCTAAATAATCTTCCATTGATTCGTCAGATTTATGTTTTATATAGCTCATTGTTTCACCTCATATTCGTCATTAATGAATTACTACTATCATAACATTTATAATTATAGATGACAAGTTTGTGTCAATAGAAAAAGGAGCAATAATGTTAAAAATAGAAAATTTAGGGAAAATAATAGATGGTGTAGAAATTTTAAGCGATATCAATATAGAAATGAAACCAGGTAAAATATACGGGGTTGTTGGAAAAAATGCCATATATAATAAAAATGCTGATTATTTCAGTAGTAATAAGAAAATGGTGAATGCCTACATTGAGGCAAAGCATTTATTGATGAAAAAATATAGAATAGAATGATAGAAGATTGTATTCATAAAACATAGGATGGAGCAAAAGTTTAGTTATATGCAGATATTATGTGGTGTTTGTGATATAATAATCTAAAATTATTAAAAAAAATAAAAAAAATAAAAAAAACACTTGCATTTTGTTTTCTCATTGTATATAATACATATTGTTGACGCGGAGAAGCGACAACAGAGAAAACAAAATATGCGCGACTAGCTCAGTTGGTAGAGCACCTGACTCTTAATCAGGGTGTCCAGGGTTCGAACCCCTGGTCGCGCACTTAAGGTCCTAGTTTGACAGACGTAGAGCTGTTGGGTTGGGGCTTTTTGTTTTATGTAAGATAGGATGTTTCTTTATAAATCTTATAAAATAATGTAAAATAGAAATGAGAGAATTTTTTTGCGAAAAGGGGTTGAAAAGGTGTTATCAAAAATTAGCGTAAAGAAGCCATACACCGTGTTGGTAGGTGTTGTAATTGTTTTGGTTTTGGGTTTTATGTCATTTCGAAATATGAGTGCGGATCTGCTTCCGAGTATGGATATGCCATATGCCATTGTAATTACTACCTATACAGGCGCCAGTCCGGAAGAGGTGGAAACAGCCGTCAGCCGGCCGGTGGAACAGTCTATGGCGAGTATAACCAATGTGAAGAAGGTATCTTCCATTTCCAATAGCAATTATTCTGTGGTTGTTATGGAATTTAATGATGGAACGGATATGAATGGTGCCACCATTGATATGAGAGAAAAATTAGATACGGTGGCTGCTATGTGGGACAATGACTCTATTGGAAATCCAACCATTATGAAGATAAATCCCGATATGTTACCAATTATGGTTGCTGCCATGGATGTGGATGGAAAGTCGGCAACGGAACTTACACAGCTTTTAGAGACGGAGATTAAGCCGGATATCGAAAGTGTAGAGGGTGTTGCGTCGGTATCGGCATCAGGAGAGATTTCAGATAAGATTGAGGTCATTGTACAGCCGGATAAGTTAAAAGAAGTAAATCAAAAGGTGAAAGATGCGGTGGAGGGAAAATTCTCCGACGCAGAAAAGGAAATTTCCAAGAACCAAAAGAAAATGGACAGTGGAAAGAAAAAGATGGAAAATGGGCAAAAGGACGCGGCGCAGAAGCTGGCAGACGGAGCTCATGAGATTGATCAGAATGCAAAGAATATTTCCGATGGTCTGGATACGGTAAATGCTACGTTAAAAGAGCTTACGGAAAAAGAGACGACTCTCAAGGCAAATTTAAAAGAAATAAAAACAGGATTGGTTCAGATTGCAACCGCAAAGGTGACACTAAAAACAACCATTTCACAACTTACAGAGGCAAAATCAGGCTTGGAACAGCTTCAGGCAGGTATTGCACAGTTAACCCAGCAAAAAGAGAATATTGAGGCGATGATTGCTGCCGGAGGAGATGCGGCTAGTTTGCAGGTGCAGTTGGATGCTATAAATACTCAGTTATCCGTGGTGGAACAGCAATTAACAGCTCAGGGAATGACGAAAGATGATATTCCCGTGAAACTGGATGAAGTTACAGAGGGGTTAAAGAAAGCGAAAAAAAGCCAGAAGGAGCTTTTGAAACAGGAAAAAGAGCTTAAGAGCGGACAAAAACAGATTGTTGCAGGTTTGAAGCAGATTGGGACAGCGAAAGAAAAATTAAATGCCACGAAAACGAAACTTGAAAAAGGGCAGATTTCTTTGGCAGAAGCGAAGAAAGAATTAAACAAACAGACGATTCTTGCAGCGGTAGAGCTAAGTGTTGCAAAAGTTCAGTTAAATGATGGTGAGACGAAGCTCAATGATGCTTCAAATACATTGAAAGATACAAAGAAAACGGCAGTGACCGGCGCAGATTTAGAAAAAATCCTTACTAATGATATGGTGGAAGGTATTTTGAAGGCTCAGAATTTTGAAATGCCGGCAGGTTACATTACCGAGGATAATGTTTCGTATCTGGTGAAGGTAGGAAATAAGATTGATTCTCGGGAAGATATTGAAAATCTTATGCTGTTGGATATGGGAATTGACGGATTAGAACCGATTTATTTGAAAGATGTGGCAGATGTAATACTTAATAATAACGAGGATGATGTATACACTGTCGTAAATGGAAATCCAGCGGTTGCCCTTACGGTAGAAAAAGCAACCGGTTATTCTACAAGCGATGTGACAAAACGTTTAAATAAGAAATTTGAAGAATTGGAAAAAGAAGTGGAAGGACTTCATGTTTCCAAATTGATGGACCAGGGAATATATATCGGCATGGTAGTAGATTCGGTTATTCAGAATTTACTTGTGGGAGGATTGCTTGCGATCTTTATTTTGTTATTCTTCTTAAAGGATATCAGACCGACTTTGATCGTGGCATGTTCCATTCCACTGAGTGTGGTTTCGGCTGTAGTACTTATGTATTTCAGTGGTGTTACGTTGAATGTAATTTCTCTGTCGGGGCTTGCCCTTGGTGTTGGAATGCTGGTAGACAATTCGGTCGTAGTAATCGAAAATATCTTCCGTATGAGAAATGAAGAGGGAGCCACCGTAAGACGGGCTGCCATAGAAGGAGCAAGACAGGTGACAGGAGCCATTATTGCATCCACATTAACTACGGTGTGTGTGTTTGCACCAATCGTGTTTACAACAGGTATTACAAAGCAGATATTTGTGGATTTGGCGCTTACATTGGCGTATTCCCTGCTTGCAAGTCTTATCGTGAGTTTGACTTTGGTTCCTGCTATGGCTCAGGGACTTCTTCGAAGAGATAAAGTAAGAAAAGAAGGATTGTTCCATAAGATTCAAAATGCGTATGGGGCTGTTCTTGGAAAGTTGTTGCATTTAAAAGCCGTAGTATTACTTGGTAGTTTTGGAATGCTGATTTTGTTTATTTTAATGGCGTTTTCAAGAGGTACTACATTTATGCCTGCCATGGCAAGTACCCAGATGACTGCAACCATCAGTAAAACAAAAGATTCTAAAATGACGGATAAGGAGCTTCAGGAAGTTGCAAATGAGGCGATTTCAAGAATGCTTAAAGTAGATACGGTGGAAACGGTTGGTGCCATGTCAGGGGCTACAGGAACCATGTCCATGATGTCGAGCTCGAATACAGCTGGAATTTCTCTATATTTATTGTTGGATGAAAATGCAAAAATAGATAATGCTAAAGTGAAGAAAGAGATTGAAGAGAAATGTTCTGATTTGGATGTTGACATGCAGATTCAAGAATCGGCAATGGATATGTCAAGTCTTATGGGTTCAGGTCTTTCTTTACAGATTAAAGGAAAGAATTTGGACAAGTTACAAAAGATTTCAGAAGATTTTATGAATGTAATACAGAAGGTAAAAGGAATTGATACAGTTACCAATGGTTTGGAAGACAGCGGAGAAGAACTACGTATTACAGTAGATAAAGAAAAAGCTATGGAGCATTCTTTGACGGTTGCACAGGTGTTCCAGCAAACTTACGCTAAAATTGCGGAGAGTAAATCTGCAACTACCATTTCGACGGATACAGATGATTATGGAGTATATGTAAGCAATGCCAAAGATACGGATATGACAAGAAATGAATTGGAAAATATCAAATTGACTTACACTGATACGGAAACTCAGAAAACAAAAACAGTGAAGTTAAAGAAAATCGCATCCATTTCCATGGCAGCTTCGCCAAACAGCATCAATCGTGAGAATCAGAGCCGTTGTATTACAGTGTCTGCTACGATTAAAGATGGGTATAATGCAAGCCTGGTTGGTGAAGAAGTTGATAAAGCCATTAAAAAATATCAAATGCCGGCTGGATATTCTTATACTTCAACCGGAGAGGATGAAACTACGGCAGAAGCTATGGGACAGGTTTATTTGCTGATGTTTGTTGGTGTATTACTTATGTATTTAATCATGGTTGCCCAGTTCCAGTCGCTGCTATCACCATTTATTATCCTGTTTACCATTCCTCTTGCATTTACGGGAGGTTTTATGGGACTGTTCTTTAGTGGCAGTGAGGTTAGCGTAGTTTCTATGATTGGTTTTGTAATGCTTTCGGGTATTATCGTAAACAACGGTATTGTACTTGTAGATTATATCAATCAGCTTCGATATGCCGGTGTTGAGAAATATGAGGCTATTGTGGAGGCGGGAAGAATACGTCTTCGTCCGATTTTAATGACTGCTATCACTACGGTGTTAGGTTTGATACCAATGCTTGTGACAAACGAGAGTGGTTCGGATATGGTTAAGCCAATGGCGATTGTAACGGTTGGTGGACTTATTTACGGAACATTATTAACCTTGTTTGTGGTACCATGTATTTATGCAATTTTGAATCGTAAAAAAGATGCGAGAATGGTGGAAGCACAATTGGATGAGTAGTGTGTATACCATTGGATATAACTGAGAATAACAAAAAGAGGGTGTGTAATACTTCGTAATACATACCCTCTTTTTTAGCCTGTAGACTATTTTTCAGTACCCCCCCACTTTCTATTATGGTGGAGTCAATTGTTTAAAATATGGACTTAGTTATCTATCCATTCTTTCATATGTTCTTTTAGTGAAGAGAAAGGAGCTTCGCCAACATCCAACACATAAGTGTGGAATTTCAAAGGCGTATAGTCTTTTCCAAGGATTTCTTTTGCCTGTTTTCTTAGTTCGATAAATTCGATATAGCCGATGACATATTGCAGATAGTTTGCAGGATCGTCGGTAACGATATTGAAAATCTTATCTACGGTATCTTCATCTTCAATACCAAATCCTCTTAAATATTTTGCTAAGTCATTTTTTGACCAGCAGTCATAATTAACCCCAATATCAATCTGGGCATATAAGCAAAGATCAAATATGGTGTAAAACTCTGCAAATTTTCCTAAATCTTTGGAAAGACCGGCAATGTTGTAAGAATAGTTTTCGCAGTAGGTTGCCCATCCTTCCGAGTAGCCTCCAAAGTTTAGTATACTACGAATAGGATCGGAATTATGTTGCTTATCGTATACTGTTTGCAATAAATGTCCCGGATATCCTTCGTGGGCTAGTGTAGGAAAAATCTTTGACATGTCTGTGTTACTTGCCCCGTTGATATAAATGGAATTGTTTTTATAATTATCAAGCTGAGGGCTTAAGTAAAACGCTGGACTCACATGGTTTTCCAAGGATTTGTCCACGTATTTAACTGTGTAGTTTACTTTCTCCAATGCAGGAAAATCATCTTTTACGGCTTCAGTAAGGTAATCCAGAATTTCATTAGGATCTGTGAGCGAGAATTTTAAATTGTAAAATTCATCACTGAGCTTTGAATTAGCAGCGGATAACTTGGAAACTTCCGAAATAGCAATATTCATGGTGGATGCAAGTGCCTGCTTCATTTCTTTAATGGATTTGTCAGAACCGGTAGTGTTCTTTGCAAGTTTTTCGTAGTAGGTCTTTCCGTTTGGAAGATTTCCGATGCCACCCTCGTATGTTCCGGTTCCTTTTAAACGTTTCAATGTGTCAATTAAGCCTTGATATGCCGGAATGACAGATGTTAGAACCTCCTCTTTGTTCTTCTTTTCGTATTTCTTCTTTTCTGCATCTGTCAGCCAGTCATATTCTTTGATTTTAGATGAGAATATGGTAATGAGCAGATTTTCCTCCGGATTTTCTATGAAATCTTCACATTGTGATACAATTCCATCTACGTTGTTGTCCGGCATAAATAATCCGGCATCAGATTTCTGCTGCTCAAATTTTTCTATCTGGGAGAAATAATCTTCAACACATAGAAGCAGGTCCAGATAATTATCTAAATCCGTCTTATCATCAATATTGTATTCGGAAAATAGGATAGGTAATTCCGCCTGAATTCCTGTAGTACTTCCTAATACTTCTGCGTATAAAATGTAGTCTTCATCATCATCTGCAACTTGGTAGCAACTACGTAGTGCATCGTACGTGATTTGTTGCTCCTTGGTTAATGCTGAGTATACAAAGTTGTCTAATTTCTTGTTTACATTTTCAGCAAAAGCCATTTTTTCTTTTGTGGCGTCTACACCAAAATCTCCAAGGGATTGTTTATAGTCTGTAATGCCGTAATTTTCAGGATGATTTAATGTGTAGTTATACGTAATACCATCGGATTGAACTTCAGTTTTAAAGAGCTCTTTCGTAAATTCCTTGAAGGCAGCCTGTTCCTCTTCGGGAACGGCATTTTTTTCCCGTTCTTTTTGTTCCTGGATTGCTTTCTTTTCCTGAATCGTTTTTTGGATGCTATCGCAACCGGTGAATTGAATAGTTAAAACAATGGCACAGCCAAGTGCAATATATTTTTTCATGTAATACTCCTTTCGTGAAATTCCTAACTAGCATAATTACTGCTATATATCAATAAAGTAATACGGTGTATTACGCAATGGTGCATGCTGTTTGGTAACATGGTATGGTGATACGTTTACGTTATTGTATAGCATATGTTATGTAAAACAATTTATGCTTTCACACTTTTAATGATGCAAAGTGTATTTTAACACAAAATAAGAAAAAAAAATAGGAGATTTGTCGAAACTCGCTGTAACAGAAAATTAATATCTTTTTTGTGGAATTATTTTGCAAAAGTTGGAAAATGTGATATAATCATACTATAAAAGTGAAAATGTGTATAAGACTACACAAAACACGAAACAATAACTTTAGGGGGATGAATCGAACGGCATCAAGCGGACTATTCATGACACCAGGAGGATGTTCTCTAAGAGTCTCCTTTACAAAATAATTTCGGCCATATTTCCCTTGGATTATCTCCATTTCCTTGAGCAGGCTTCTGTTGGTTTAGCAACTTGGAAACTGCCATGCGAAACTGTCCCACGAACGTAGTGAGTGGATGACGTTGACCGCCAAATGATGTAATAGGAATGTCGTTATCCAAGAAAAATCTATCTCGAAATTCTTGTATAAAAAGCCTCTGAGAGAACATTAGACTAAATAGGAGGGTTACTTATGGTTGAAAAAACATTAGCACTTGTAAAACCAAACGGCGTGGAAGAGAATCACGTAGGGGAAATCCTGGATTTTTATGAACAAGCAGGATTGAAGATTAAGGCACTCAAGATGATTAAAGTCAATAAAGAATTTGCACGCCAGCATTATATTGATCTTAAAGAAAAACCGTTTTATCAGGAATTGGTTGATTTCATTTCAAGAAGTCCATTGGTTGCTATGATTCTTGAGGGAGAAGACGCAGTGGACACTGTCCGTAGAGTAAATGGTGCAACTAATCCGGCAGAAGCAGAAGCGGGAACAATCCGTCATAAATACGGCGGTGGAAAAACAGACAATACTGTTCATGGCTCAGATTCGGTTGAACATGCGAAAAGAGAGATTTCTATGTGGTTTCCAGAATTTTTGGATTCGTACTTAGATGATTAAATATCCTTTAAAGGGCTGTGATACTGTCACAGCCCTGTTTATTTTGCAATAGGAAATTGCGATGCGAGGATGCGCAGACTGTGGAGATGGAGTTAATTGCTGCGCAATACCGCGGTCGCGCTAGAGTTTTGCAAGCAAAACTCTTTGTTCCTATTAAATCGACATTGAATGAAACACATAAGGAGGGAGTATTATGGGACGGGAAAAAGTTGACAGCAAAAAGAAAATATTGGAAGAATTATCAGAAGAGATTTCCTTTGAGTATGAGTTAGCATCAGATACCATGGTATTCTCTGAACGATATAAAGCGGTTTACGGAAGAAAAAACCGTGTGCCACATTTTTTGAAAGTTGTGAAAGAAAAGTATTACCTTTTTGCAAATTCCATTGCTTTGATTGAGGAGCTTCGTCAGGTGAAGATTTATGAGCAGGAAAAACACGTAATACAGCTTCAGTGGCCAAATAAAGATGGTGTATTTGAATGGTGTGAAGTTGCGTTTTGTCATTTAGTTGATGAAGAGGGTAATGTAAAAGCTATCGGTATCTGGAGAAATATTGATCGTAATAAACGTGAGGCGGTAGGTCATTTGCAACAGGTTGCAATGGATAAGATGGAAGGATTGTCAAGCAAATCCAGTATTGAAAAACAGGTTGCAAAAGCCATGGCTCGTTTAAAAGATGGAGAAGCTGCTGCTTTGTTTTTAATTGACTTTGATGATATTAAGAAAGTGCAAATGCAGTTTGGTGTTCTTGCTTTGGAGGAACTGCTTCATTTGTTTTCGAAGGAATTGCTTGTGCATTTTTACGAGGATGGGCTGGTGGCTCATTTAGGAAGCGACAAGTTTCTTGTGTATTTAAAACAGATGAAAGATGAAGAGACGGCAAAGAAAATTGCAATGCGAATTCGGAATCTTTTAAGGAACCTGGTAAAGCAGCTAAATATCGGGGAAGAGGTTACTGTTACAATAGGTATTACACTTGTAATACACGGAAAAACATATAAGGAAGTAGTGGATGAAGCAGATGTAGCGCTTCGTCATGGAAAGAATTCAGGAAAAAATAAGCTGGTTATGTATTCGGCAAGTCTGCAGAGTGAAAAATACGTGAAGAAAAATAAGCAGGCAAAGTCGGATAATGATATTAAGAAGAAATATGATGTAGGAAAAATATGGCCTGATCTTTTGGAACGATTATTTAGTGAAAAAGACAGTTACAGGGCATTGCAACAGGCGATTGCCTTTATTGGAAATGTCTTCTCGTTGGATAAGATCATGGTATGGGAATATAATAGCGAAAGAGAGTGCTCATACAACGTATTACAATGGGCGAAGGAAGGATTGCCGGACACAAGGGATTTGTGGCAGGGAGTCAAATTGTATCATCCGAAAGATGATGGTGCAAATGTGCATAATGCGGATGGAATCTTTTATTGCACCAACCGGGAGCCTATGCCGGAGAAAATGAGACATTACGCAGAAATAGAGCATTTTCATTCTCTTTTGGAAGCAAAGATTACAAGTGAAGAGGATGATGTGACCATGGGCTTCATTGATTTTGCCATGTGTAGCAAAGGTCATTTCTGGGTGCAGGAAGAAGTGGATCTTCTTGTAATGATGTCAAGAGTTCTTGGTGAGACTATACGAAATCGAAATTTTTCAAAGAAAATGGCGGATTATTACGATAATACGAGAAAGATTCTTGATAGCGTAGTTACGGGTATTTGTGTAGTTGATTGTGAGACCAGGGAATTGTATTACTTTAATGACACTATGGTATCTTTGTTTCCTGATTTTATTGAAGTGGATCAGGAGGAGAAAAGTACAAAAAGTAAGTGTTTCTTAAGTCGTTTTGCTTTTGAAAACATGATAAAAGAAAACGGTGAGTATGTCTATTGGGATAAAAAAATAGGAAAGCGATATGAATCCAAAGCCAGAAGGATTCAGTGGGAAAATAAAACAGCGTTTATTGTGACCATAAATGAGCATTTAGCTTCCAAGGAGGAATTGGAACGACAGAAGAAACAGGAGTATCTGGAAAAGAGATATGCGTTTATTTATAGTCATTCCTGCGACTGTATTTTTGATATTGATATAGAAACGGATACCTATGAGGTGACGGTAATCAATCAGGAGAAACAATGGCCGGGACTTGCAAATGAAGGATGTTTTAGTGAATCCATTGTAGATGCAGTGAAAAATTATGTAATTTTAGAAGACCAGAAGCATTTGTTAAATCGTTTTTCATTAGACACATTCCGTAAGGCTATTGAAAATAACGAAAGTATGCTGATGGATACCTTTACTGTAATTGACCGATATGGAGAAATGAGAAGCAAGGAAGTCCGAGCGTTTGTCTTAGAGGAAGACGGAAAGAAACAGGTAGTATCTACTTACTGTGATATTACGGAACAGAGACGGAAAGAAAACCAGATATTACTGGAACGTCAGAAATTAAACCGTGCATTAGTAAATGTGTACCCTGTATTACTTTCTATAAATGTCACAAAAGATGAGCTTATGGTGGACTCAAATGAAATTGGATTTGAGCTTTTAAATCATACTCCATCCACCATTTCCGGTATGCTTTTGGATGCAGCTATGCGCGCTCATCCACAGGATAGAGATCAGTTTCTGGCAAATTTCAACCGGGATCATTTAGTGGAAGTGTTTAAGGGAGACAGAACACACCTTAACATGGAGCTTCGAATGAGCAGAAGTGACGGAAGTTATCATTGGATATCCATTATGTGTATTCGTATTGATAATCCTTTGAATGATGATTTGTTGCTATATGTATTTGGACGTGTCATTGACAATCAAAAAGCCATGGAGCAGAGTCTTAAGGATGCCCTTAAGGCGGCGGAACATGCCAGTGAAGCAAAATCGGATTTCTTATCCCGTATGTCGCATGAAATCCGTACACCTATGAATGCCATTATTGGAATGACTGCATTGTCGAAACATGTGGTAAATCAGCCGGAACAGCTGTCACACTATCTGGAAAAGATAGATTCTTCGGCGCAGTATCTGCTTACTCTTATCAATAACATTCTTGATATGTCAAGAATTGAGAGCAATAAGGTTGTCATCGAGAAGAAGGAATTCCGTATGGAGCAGCTTCTGGATATGATTCAGACCATTATTGGTGCCCAGGCAAGAAAGAAAAACATCAACTTTTTGATTGAAAAGAAGTCCGGCTTTGCTGAAGGCTATCTCGGGGATTGTTTGCGTTTAAATCAGGTGCTTATTAATCTGTTATCTAATGCGGTGAAGTTTACTGGAGAAAATGGACATGTGAGCTTATCCGTCAAAGAGAACAAGCGAAAAGGAAATGAGAGTTATATTTGCTTTACCATTGCGGATGATGGTGCCGGTATGACGGAAGAATTTATGAAAAATATGTACGATCCATTTGAGCAGGAAAATGCGTCAAGTCCACAAGGAATGGTGGGAACTGGTCTTGGCCTTTCTATCACGAAAAACCTGATTGGTCTTATGGATGGACATATTAAATGTCAGAGTAAATTAGGGGAAGGTACTACGTTTATTGTAGAGATTAAAATGGATGTGGTGAACTATAGTGAAAATACTTCTTCTTCTGAATTGTCAACGGAAATTGCCGTGGAGAAAAAAGACAAAAATCTTTTGGTTGGAAAGCGCATCCTTCTTGCTGAGGACAATGAATTAAATCAGGAGATTGCCGTTACCATGCTTGAAATGCAGCACATTATTGTAGATTGCGTGGAAAATGGCGAACTTGCGGTTCAAAGATTTTTGGAGAATGGCAGTTATTATTACGACATGGTGCTTATGGATATTCGTATGCCGGTGAAAAATGGACTGGATGCTACGGCAGACATCCGTGGTATGCACAGCGATTATGCCGAAAATATCCCTATTGTGGCAATGAGTGCCAATGCCTTTGCTGAAGATAAAGCCAAAGCTTATGCCAATGGTTTTACTGATTATATTGTAAAGCCTATTGATGCAGAAATTTTGGTTGATGTGTTAAATAAATATTTGACGTAAAAGAAACCCAAGTGCTACCGAATTTTATATTAGATTCGATAGTGCTTGGGTTGTTTGTATTACACGAAATAGGAGTAAAAAATCTTATAAAAAAATTGATGAAAAAGATAAGGTATTACAACTGTATTTCAATTTCGTAAGAAGAATAAAACATGAAATAATTTAATCGATAAAGAATAAAAAATAAAAAAATTAGTAGAATATGAAGATGAGATACGTTTTGATAAAAAAATAGGTATTGCTAAGTAATACACACTAGATGTAAAAATGATAAATTTGAAAAAACTAGAAAATACAAGGGTTTAAGAAAAGGTAATACAAAAAACTACTTCTAGCACAATATCCATATATTAACAATAAAACAGATGGTTTATTTGAAAAAATAGTCAAAGTATTATCTAAAAATCAGAGCCTGATTTTTTGCTAAAACAAAGTGAAAAAAAATAGGAAGTACAATGTAATTCAAAATTGAAATCTTGCAATTGGAAGATGAACATGATAAAATATGAAAGGTTAATTAAGAAAAAATGATTGTAAAAAAATAAAATGATTTTGCGTATCACATATGTAATACACTGGGTTAAAAAATAGAAAGTGTGTATCATTTTGTGCAACCGCGAATGAATTATTTTTTGAGAGGAAACACAAGGGAGGAAGTATAGTGGCAACTGCAAAGAAAGAAGAATTAAAACCAAAGTCATTTCGTATAAAGGAAGAAACGGCGAATCGTATTAAAGAAATTGCGAATGAATTAGGAAGTAATCAACAGGAATGTTTGAGCAGATTGATTGAGTGTTACGAACTACAGTCAGCAAAATCTGTTATGGTTGGAAAAAAGGATGAGATTGAAAAGTTTGATGGTTATTTAAATGCAATTTCCAGAATGTTTACCGGAAGTCTGGAAGATATCCAGCTTACTACGGATCGGGTGAGAAATGAATATGAGGCTCAGCTTCTTGCAAAAGATGAAAAAATTGCAGAATTGGAGAGTCAGATTGATAAGGTAAAACTTGCAGACGCTGAGGCAGTAGAAGATGAAAAGCAGGCTGCGGCATCAAAGATAGAGGCTCTTGAAAAAGAAATTGAAGAATTAAAAGCAACTTTAGAAAAAGAACGTAAAGAGACAGAACAGCAGGAAGCTGGTATTAAAGAGGAAATTGATAAATATAAATCTCTTTGTGAGGTTAAGATTCAGAAATTAAAAGTTCAGATGGAACAGAAACATATGGAAGAAATTGAGCAGATGAAAAAAGATTATGAGCAGGAAATTGGATGTTACCGTGCTGCAAATGCAACATTGCTCAATAAATATGAATTGCTGTTTCAGCGTTTGAAATAAGAGAAATTCTATGCAAGAAAAGAAATATAATACAGTGTAATACGAATAAAAGAGCAGGGATTAAACAATGTTTAGTCCCTGCTCTTTTTATCTACTTTAAAACCTACTGCTTATTCCTCGTCATCCTTCTTCAATAAGCTCTTTAAATTTTCAATTTCTGCATCTGTTTTAGCAGCATGATTTTCAAGGTCCTCGATTTTTGCAAGTGCAGTTGCAAGTGAAAGACTAACAACTAAAACTACAATTGCTAAAACAACGCCCAATACTGTGTTTTTTCCAACAGTTGCAATAATTAGAATTGCTCCGATAATACCAACTGCAGATACAAGGTTATCCAAGAAACTGTTTAACTTCTTCATGATTGATTACTCCTTTGTTTATATAATGATGAAAAATATCTATAAATAGTCTACATTAGGCGCCATAAAAATGCAAGGTAAAACTAAAATTCTAGTTTCGATTCTATTGACTGAACAATCGATTTATGGTAACGTAATAGAGATAAGGTTTGTTTCGGTATAAGAACAAATGAATATGCAAAGACTATGAA
>CADBNB010000152.1 GCA_902795895.1 uncultured Lachnospiraceae bacterium
CGGATGGTGTGAGGGCTGCAATCAATATTTTCTAAATGTTTTAGATAAAGTGCAACCATTTTGTTAAATTGTGTTTGATTGTTCTTCATAATATCAACCTCCAATTCCTTAGGGAATGTACTCTTGATATCTTTTGTATGCCATAAGTTTGGCTGTATATTCCCTGGATAAAAAAGACTTTAAGAGTACATAGGGGAAATATTGTATTTTATTATTATAATTGAAATGAACTGGAAAATCGAGTATGATAGATAGGATAGGTTTTTTAAAGGAGAATATAATATGCAGACGGTATTTACACCATTAGAAGAATTGCAAGGATTTATAGAATTGCGAGACTTTCTGGATAAAGGAGAAACACCAGTACAGGTGACTGGGTGTATGGATTCTCAAAAGAGCCACTTAATGGCAGCCTTATCGAAAAAGAAGTTGTTTAAAGTGGTTGTGGTGGAGGATGAACTGAAAGCGAAAGAAGTGTATCAGGACATCCGGCTTTATGATAAAAATGTATATCTGTATCCTGCAAAGGATGCGATTTTCTATAATGCAGATGTGCGCGGAAATGCTATTGTACGTGCACGTCTTCAAGTGATTCGAAAAATTCTTGAAAAAGAACCGGTTTGGATTGTTACAACACTTGATGGAGGACAGGATAAATTGCTTCCAATTGAGCGGTTTGAACAGGCTAGCATGCGCTTTTCACTGGGGGATATTATTGAGATTGAAGAGTTTAAGAAACAGTTAGTGTATCTGGGGTATGAGCATGTGGGACAGGTAGATGCCACCGGACAGTTTGCCATTCGAGGCGGGATTATTGATATTTATCCGTTGACGGAGGAAACTCCTTTTCGAATCGAGCTTTGGGATGATGAGATTGACACCATCCGTTCTTTTGATGCGGAAAGTCAGCGTTCCATTGAAAATGTATCGGATCTTTTCATTTATCCTGCTACGGAATTTATTATTACAGAAGATGAAATGAATGTGGCACATTACCGGATGCGGGAAGAGATGAAGGAACAGGTTAAAATCCTTCGGGAACAGTTTAAGACAGAGGAAGCACACCGTTTGAAAACGACGGTGGAAGAGTATTTAGAGCATTTGGATATTTACGGAGCCAGCAAAGGGCTTGAAAGCAGCATGGACTTTTTCTATGAAGACACGGTGAGTCTTTTTGATTATTTTACAGATGAAGAAACGGTATTTTTCGTGGATGAACCGGCACATGTAAGAGAGCGGGCGGAGGCAGTTTCTTTTGAATTTCGGGAAAGTATGACTCACCGTCTGGAAAATGGCTATCTTTTGCCAACCCAGACAAATGTAATCTTTCCTTACGAGGAACTTATCAGTAAGCTCATGGGAAAACATACATTGCTTCTTAGTTTGCTTGACTATAATAACAAGGAGTGGGCCGTAAAGCGAAAAGTGAATTTTTCTGTAAATTCCATCAATTCTTATGAGCGCACCTTTGAACTGCTTGTAAAGGATTTGGAAAACTGGGTGAAAAATGGTTTTCGTGTCGTGTTGTTTTCCAGTTCCGTTACAAGATGTAAGCGACTTAGCGACGATTTGAAGAATTTTAAGCTTCCTGTGTATTTTGAGGAAGATAAAGACCGGGAAGTAAAACCGGGGGAGATTATGATTTTGCATGGCAATCTTCGCAGAGGATTTGTGTATCCTTTGATTAATTTTGCCATGGTTTCGGAAAGCGATATTTTTGGAGAAAAACAAAAGAAGAGAAAGAAAAAGAAAACCCAGTACGATGGAAAATCCATTCAGAATTTCAATGAGTTAAGTATTGGAGACTACGTTATTCATGAAAATCATGGAATCGGGCAATACATGGGAATTGAAAAGATTACGGTAGACCGCGTGGTAAAGGATTATTTAAAGATCCGTTACGCTGACGGAGGAAATTTATACGTACTTGCTACCGGCCTTGACGTGCTTCAGAAATTCTCTTCCGGAGACGGCAGGAAGCCAAAGATGAATGATTTGAATTCTGCAGAATGGAGAAAAGTAAAAAGTAAGGCAAAGGCTTCTGTTCGTTTAGTTGCCAAGGAATTGGTGGAGCTTTACGCACAGAGACAGCAACAGCCGGGATACCAGTTTGACAAAGACAATAACTGGCAAAGAGAGTTTGAGGAAATGTTCCCATACGAGGAGACGGAAGACCAGTTAAGTGCCATTGAAGCCACAAAGAAAGATATGGAAAGCGACAAGGTGATGGACCGACTGATTTGTGGTGATGTAGGCTTTGGAAAGACGGAGATTGCCATTCGTGCTGCATTTAAGGCTGTAAACAGTGGAAAACAGGTGGCATTGCTTGTGCCGACTACCATTTTGGCACAACAGCATTATAACACTTTTACCCAGCGTATGAAGGACTTTCCGGTAAAAATCGGCATGATGTCACGTTTCCGTACACCGGCACAGCAAAAGAAAGTATTGGCGGAGCTGAAAACTGGTCAGTTAGATATTGTAATCGGTACTCATCGTCTACTTTCTAAGGATGTAGTATACAGAAATTTAGGGCTTCTTATTGTGGATGAGGAACAGCGTTTTGGTGTTACCCATAAAGAAAAGATAAAGATGCTTAAGAAAAATGTTGATGTGCTTACATTGTCTGCAACGCCGATTCCAAGAACACTCCATATGAGTCTTATTGGTATCCGTGATATGAGCGTTTTGGAAGAACCGCCGGTGGACCGTCTGCCAATACAGACCTTTATCGTGGAGCAGAATGACGAGATTATCCGTGAGGCCATACGTCGTGAAATGGCGCGAAACGGACAGGTATTTTATGTGTATAATCGTGTGCAACACATTGGAGAGATTGCTGCTCACATCCAGTCTCTGGTGCCGGATGCAACAGTGGCGGTGGCACATGGACAAATGAGCGCAAGAGAACTGGAAAAAGTAATGTATCGGTTTATTGACGGAGAGCTAGATGTGCTTGTTTCTACTACGATTGTAGAAACTGGATTGGACATTGCCAATGTAAATACACTTCTTGTGCATGATGCGGACCAGCTAGGGCTTGCGCAGCTTTACCAGCTTCGGGGACGTGTGGGACGCTCCAACCGTACTGCTTACGCATTTTTGATGTATCGGAGAAATAAGGTGCTTCGGGAAGTGGCAGAGAAACGTTTGCAGGCAATGCGGGAGTTTACGGAGCTTGGTTCCGGCTTTAAGATTGCCATGACAGACTTGGAAATCCGCGGTGCCGGAAGTCTTTTGGGCGAACAGCAGCATGGACACATGGAAGCCGTTGGTTACGATTTGTATTGCAAAATGTTAAATCAGGCGATTCGGGAGTTTCGGTGTGAGGAACCGGAGAAATTGTTTAATACGCTGGTTGACGTAAATATCAATGCCTACATTCCTGCGACTTATGTTAAGAGTGAAAATCAGAAATTAGAGCTATACAAACGTATTGCCGATATAGAAAACGAGGAAGAACTACAGAATATGCAGGAGGAACTTGTGGACCGTTTTGGAGATATGCCAAAGATGGTGGAAAACTTATTGAATGTGGTATTGTTAAAATCTATGGCACATGATGTTTTCATTGAACAGGTTAAGCAAAAGGAGCTTGCCACAGTGGAGCTTACTATGTATAATAAGGCAAAAATCCGAGTGGAAAACATTCCTGAATTAGTGAAAAAATATGGAAATCGTTTGAAATTTCACATGAAAGGAGCTCCAAAGTTTACTTTCCATTGGAGCAAAGAAAGACGTCCGAACAAAGAGAATATGGATACGTTTTTTGCAAATATGAAGGAATTGTTTGACGATATGAAGGAGTTCCTTTTGGAAGAGAAAAAAGATGCGAAAGAGTAGATTTTGGACAAGAAGGAAAGAAAACTGTTTGTACAGGTTAGCATTTGAAGATATGAAGAATAGAAAGGAATAAAATATGAGAAGAAAAGGAATGGCAATATTATTGACCATGGCGGTGGCTTGTGGGATGACTTCCTGTAATAAGTCGAATGATGAAGATATAAAAAAATATGGAGTAGGTGTGGATTCTGCCTTTGAGACTGAGGATATGCAGTTGGAAACCAGCGTGATGGCTGTTGGGGAGGAGGAAGTTTCCTTAAATGAAATGCTCTTTTATGTGTATTGCTTAGAGTCAAATTATGACGGAGATTTGACGGCAAACATCTGGGATTATGAGTACAGTGATGATGAGACTATTGGTTCTTATACAAAGGAACATTTGGTGAAGGAAATCGCCCAGATTAAAATTATATGCCAACAGGCAGCAAAGGAACATGTTTCCCTTACAGAACAGGAATTAAATGAAGCCAGTGTGGCAGCAGGACAGTTTATGGAGGCATTGCCAAAGGGCAATGAAGATTACAATCTCACAAGAGAAATGATTAGGGATATTTACGCAGAACATGCATTGGCAAAGAAGATGTATGATGTAGTTGCAGGAACTGTAGATACTTCTATTCCGGCAGAGGAAGCAAAGCAGGTAACGGTTTCTTACATTGAGGTTTTGACAAAGGGAACAGACCGAAATGGAAATGAAGTAGATTTGTCAGAAGAACAGAAAAAAACGGCATTGAAACGTGCAAAGAATCTTCAAAAAGATGTTTCTACTGTGGAGGACTTTGAGGCATATGCAAAGCGTAATTCGGATGTGGATACGACAGAAATGAAGATTAACAGCGCAACAGAGCCGACGGAACTTCAGGTTGCCATTAACTTAAATCAGGGAGAAATAAGCCCTGTCATTGAGACGGAAAATGGGTATTATATCTGTTATTGTAAAGAAGAATACAATGTGAAAAATGCCAAGGAATACAAAGAATCCATCATTAAAGAGCGGGAAAAACAGGCATTTACGGAGAAATTCCAGGAATGGAAAGAAAATTATAAAGTAGTAGCTAGTGAAACATTACTAGACGAATTGAAATTGCATTAGAAAGAAGCGATGTTACGTGTTTGAGAAAAAAGACTATATTGTGAGTGGTTCTTTTGGGGTTTGTCGTGTGGAAAAAGTGACAAAGCTGGTAGTAGGGCGTGAAGGACAGATGGAATATTATGTGTTGCAGTCTGTGAAAGATACAAAAAAGAAATCCTATATTCCGGTGGAAAATCCAAAGACAGTACTTCGCTTTCCAATGGAGGAGACTCTTGCAAAAGAACTTGTGGCAAATTTTTCGACTCAGAAAGAGGAATTGAAAAACAGCCGTTTTACATTGGAAGATGGAAGAGAAATGTTAGAAGGTGCCGAGCCGGCTGAGTGGGCAAAAGGGACTGCTTATTACATGATATATCACAGAGAAATGGATGAGCAGCTTCGGGAGGTTTTTGAAAAAATCTGCGACCATTTTTTGATGGAATTAGCCTTTGTATTTAAGAAAAATGTTGAGGAGCTTAGGGATAAGCTGGAAACAGCACTGTATTAGTTAGAGGAAAAGCATCCGATGTTGTCGGATAGGGGGCGTTTATCGAAAGTTAACAGTGTTGGCTTGTCTGAATGTTTGTTTTTGTGATTTTTGACGATAAAATTTGAAAAAACAAAAAATAAAA
>CADBNB010000153.1 GCA_902795895.1 uncultured Lachnospiraceae bacterium
AACAAATGAAATGCAAAAAACAGTTTAAACACAGTAACTATGTGACTTTGAGCCGCTTTCACCGTACAACGGTGAATAATTCAGGTTAAAGGCTAAAAATATGTTAGCGAAGAAAGGGTGATTCTTAGGAGTCACCTTTTTTATGTAATAGGAAATTGCGATGCGAGGATGCGCAGACCGCGGAGATGGAGTATGAAAAAAGTATGATAAAAATATTCAAAGATTAAGGAAAATCTGTTATAATAATAGGATGCTTACTTGACATCTACTTTACACCATCCTTTCGGTTTAAATATATGATGTCAAGTAAACGCTTGGATGATTTCTTAGAAAGAAGTGATATTACATGTCTTTATCAGAAAATTCAATTAAGGCAAATGCCACAACTGCCGCTTTTCGTAAGGGAAAGGCATTGGCGGTAAATGGGGATGTGTTTGATCTGCAGGTAGACCGGGATGAGGAAAACGGTATCCTGTTTTTAAATGGAAAAGTGCGTGGAAATGAGCAGCCTTATTATGAAGTGTCGGTTGATTTGGATACGTTTCGTGATTATGAAACAACCCAGACCAGATGCAAATGTGAGGCGAATCGTACCATTCCAGGATATTGCAAACACATTGTAGCATTGCAGCTTGCGTATATTGAAAAGGAACGTCAGGAGAAAAAAGAGGCGGTTCGTAATAAGAAAGACATGGAAATTTTTGATAAAAAGACAAAAGAAGACTATCCTTTAGTGAATGATTTTATAGAGTTTTTGCAGGATGTGGAAAAGATACAGAAAAATCGGGAACAAAGTGGAAAACGAAACAGTGCGGATGCTTTTGCAATGGGACAGAACATGAGGGAGCAGGCAAAGAAAAATCAGGAAACAAGAGAAGAACAGCTTCGAAGGCTTCTAGGCATGGGAACGGTAAAAAAAGGTGTGAAACCAAAACAGCTTCAGACGGATGCTACCATTAACCGTATTCTTGACCGAATGGCGCAAAACGTGCAAAATCGTATGTCCGGAAGTGTAAAAGTGGAAGATGCGGTGGAACTTGAACCACAGATATATAAAAATTACGGCTACGGTCCTTTTATGCTTTCTTTTAAGATTGGTGGAAAGAAAAAATATGTAATTAAATCTTTGGAAGAGTTTGTGGAATTGATGGAAAAGAGAGAAAACTTTTCTTACGGTAAGAATCTTACCTTTGTTCATGCCAGAGAAAATTTTGCAAAACATTCCATTCCGCTTTTGGATTTTATTTTAGAACTGGTACATATGAGAAATCAGCAACAGCGAAGTTTTTATCGGGCTCCGCGAACAAAAGAAGTAGTATTAAATCCTTTGTTGTTTGAGCGTTTGATGCTTGCTATTGAAGAGTCAGAGGCACTGATTCAATCAAAGACAACAGGCATTTCCTTTACTGCAATTGATGGGGGAAATCAGGGGGATATGTACTATTTACAACAAAGAGATCCGGATATGGATGTTTCTTTGGAAAAGGCAGAAGGGGGCGCATTTTTGCAATTTCCGAAAATGGACATTATGCTTGGAAGTACGGAAGTATTTCTGGTTGACCACAATATGATTTATCATTGTAGCGATGAGTTTTCGGAGGATATGCGAATTATATTAGAACAGCTTAGCGTCGGGGAAGCGCAGGAATTGTTTATTTCAGACAAGGATATGCAAAGTGTGTGTGCCGTGATTATTCCGCCTATTGCAAAGCATTTTCATCTGGAAGAAAAAAATATTTCCGTGGAAGCATATGAGCCGCCGGAAGCGGAATTTTTCATGTATCTGGATGACGAGCCGGAGATTGGGATTACCTGTCGGGTGGAATGTAAGTATGGAGAGGAAAAATATCGCATTTTCCAGGAGACGGACAACAGTGTATACCGTGATTTCCCTAGAGAAAACGGTCTTATTAAGGCACTTGAAAAATATTTTGTCATGGCACGTAGAAAAGGTTCCGACTTCATGATTACGGAAGATGATAAATTGTATGAATTGTTGTTGGATGGAATTGACGAGTTAAATCAATTGGCAACAGTGTATGCATCCGAGAATTTCCGCAAAAACGGCATTCGTCAGACTCCGGCAGTGGAACTTGGAGTATCCATTAAAAGTGAATTGTTGGATTTGTCGATACAATCGGAACAATTGCCATATGCGGAACTGGATGAAATCTTAAACAGTTATAAACTTCGAAAACGGTATCATCGATTAAAAGATGGTCATTTTTTAGAGTTGGAAGATTCGGCATTGTCGGTGATTTCGGAACTTGCAGACGGTCTTGAAATTAGTGGAAAAGATTTAAAGCGTGGAAAAATACGACTGCCAAAACACAGAGCATTGTTTATTGATGCAGTGCTAAAAGATGCTGGAGAACATATGCATGTGCATAGGAATAATCTGTTCCGCGGACTTATACGAAATATCAAAAATGTGGAAGACAGCGATTATGAAATTCCACAAAGGCAGCAGCCAATTCTTAGAAGTTACCAAAAGAAAGGCTACCGCTGGCTTAGAACTATCAGAGAGTATGGATTTGGCGGAATACTGGCAGATGATATGGGACTTGGGAAAACGCTGCAGATGATTACTCTCTTTCAAGCAATCAAAGAGGAACGGGAAAGCCTTGCTGAAAAACCTGATAATACTCTTGCATTGGTAGTTTGTCCTGCTTCACTGGTTTACAACTGGGAAAATGAGATTAAAAAGTTTGCACCGGATATGACAACGCAGGTCATAAGCGGAAGTGCGGCTGTTCGTAAAGGTTTGATGAAAGAAGGAAAAGACAAGGATGTCTGGATTACTTCTTATGATTTGTTAAAAAGAGATGTGGAACAGTATGAGAACTACCATTTTGAAGTACATGTCATCGATGAGGCACAGTACATTAAAAATGCACAGACACAGGCTGCAAAAGCAGTAAAAGCTGTATCTTCCAATACAAGATTTGCCCTTACGGGTACGCCGATTGAAAATCGTTTGAGCGAGCTTTGGAGCATTTTTGACTTTTTAATGCCGGGGCTATTATTTAGCTACAAGCATTTTAAAGAAGAATTAGAAACGATAATTGTGCAGGGAGAAGATGGGGAGACCTCAAATAATAAGGCGGTCAGTCGTCTGAAAAATATGGTTCGTCCTTTTATTCTTCGCCGATTAAAAGAAGATGTATTAAAAGACCTTCCAAAGAAACTGGAAAATGTCGTGTATTCCAATATGGAAGGGGAACAGAGAAAGCTTTATGATGCCAGAGTGCAGAATTTGAAAAACAGTCTGGAACATCAGACAAATGATGAGTTTAAAAATAATAAAATCGAGATATTGGCAGAACTTACAAGACTTCGCCAGATTTGTTGTGATCCGTCTTTGTGCTATGAAGATTACAAAGGCGATTCGGCAAAACTGGAAACCTGTATGGAAATGATTGAAGATGCGGTAAACAGTGGACATAAGATTTTGGTGTTTTCACAGTTTACTACAATGCTAGAACGCATTGGGAAAGAGCTGAAAAAGAAGAAGATTGCTTTTTATGAACTGACAGGAGAGACGAAGAAAGAGCGTCGTGTGGAGATGGCAAAGGCATTTAACGAAAATGAGGTGCCGATTTTCTTGATTTCCCTTCGTGCGGGAGGTACCGGACTTAATTTAGTCGGTGCGGATATGGTGATTCATTTTGATCCATGGTGGAATCTGGCGGCACAAAATCAGGCAACAGACCGTGCTCACCGAATTGGTCAAAAGAAGGTGGTTACTGTGTTTAAGATGATTACTGCAAAGAGTATTGAGGAGAAGATTTTAGATTTGCAGGAAAAGAAGAAAAATCTTGCAGATCAGATTATTTCTGATGAAGGTATGTCAGAAAGCAAGTTAAGCAGGGAAGAATTGTTGGAAATTTTATCAAATTAGGAGGAAAAAAGTTGGATTTTTATAGCGGACAAATTAGTAAATTGATTGAAGAATTTTCAAAATTGCCGGGAATTGGTGCAAAATCAGCACAGCGTCTGGCTTTTCATGTGATTAATCTTCCGAAAGATCAGGTGGAAGAGCTGGCAGGTGCCATTGTGAATGCAAGAAACACAGTGAAATACTGTAAAAATTGCTGTACCCTGACGGATAATGATTTATGCCCAATCTGCAGCAATGAAAATAGAAATCACCGTGTCATCATGGTGGTAGAAAATCCTAGAGATTTGGCGGCTTATGAGAAGACACAGAAGTTTGACGGTGTGTATCATGTGTTACATGGCGCTATTTCCCCAATGCTTGGAATAGGACCGGGGGATATTAAGTTAAAAGAACTGATTCTTCGTTTGCAGGGTGATGTTGACGAGGTGATTATTGCCACTAATTCAAGTCTTGAGGGCGAAACTACGGCAATGTATATTAGCAAACTTATTAAACCGACAGGAATCAAAGTTTCAAGAATTGCAAGCGGTGTGCCTGTAGGCGGTGATTTGGAATTTATCGACGAGGTTACTTTGCTTCGTGCCTTGGAAGGAAGAACCGAGTTATGATGGACGAAAGCAACAAAATGCGGGCAGGCTTGATGTTGGGATAGTATGTTTTCTTTGTAGTTTGGGTACGTATAATGCGAAAAATGACACATAAATGCCTTATTTTGAATGATACTGTGTGCAAAATATACAATAAAATTTATCGATTTGTGAAGTTTGACAAAAAAACAATTGCTATTTGTGAAAAAATGATTGATTAATAGTCTTGTTTCTATGTGAAAATTTGAGTATAATTGTGCTAAGAAAGTTGGGTTAAGGACGTACTGTGCCTACAGTTTTTATCAGTAATCTGTAGTGAGTATGTATGAAATGAATGTAATGATTTAATTATGTCTGGAAATGTGTTTGTATATTTCTGGATAACAACGCACTTTTGGGGATAGGAGAAGGATGGTACAATGAGTACAAAATTTTTGAATTTTAAACAGATGATTAAGAGTCAGCTATTTAAAAAAGAAGCTGAGGATTTACACGGTATTAAGAAAGTATGGTATTGGACAAATCGTTTTTCGCTGTTCTTTCATATGCTTTTATCATGTTGTATAGTATTTGGTGTAGAATGGGTATCTCGAAGAGATTTTGTGTCCACCTGTTCTTTTTTGCATCTTCATACGATGGCATTTATTTATAATGCATTTTTGGTATTTTGTTCATATACAATTGTATTTTTAGTTCGTAGAAGGGCATTCGCCAGACTTATGATTTCTGGTTTTTGGATGTTTCTTGGAACAGTCAATGGTTGTGTATTGGCAAATCGTGTAACGCCATTCGGATATACAGATTTAAAATGTATTCCGGAATTGATGGCTATGTCAAATAACACGAATTATTTTACACCGGATCAGGCGATGCTTGTGGTTACAGGTGTTGGTGTGTTTTTGACTATTTGTATATTGATGTTTGTAAAGGGACCAAAATACCAGGGAAAACGTCATTTGATTGCGGTACCAATTGCAATGGTAATTTTAGTTGCAGTAGGTATTCCGATTACTACACAGGCAGCACAGAATAACAATGTTGTTGCTAACTACTTTTCAAATATCGCTCAGGGCTATGAAAGCTATGGATTTATTTACGGATTTTCATGTAGTGTAATAGATCGGGGAATGACAAAACCGGATAACTACTGTCAGGAAACTATTCAAAAAGTAATGGATAGAGTTGCTGATAAAACGAAGAAAACAAAGTATTCGAAGGATAATGCACCAAATGTTATCTGTGTGCTTTTAGAGTCTTTTTGTGATCCGGAAGAGATTAAATTTTTAAATACAAATAAAGATCCAATTCCAACATTCCACGAATTGGAGAAAAACTATTCAACAGGTTACGTTACTGTTCCTGTTGTTGGAGCTGGAACAGCCAATTCCGAGTTTGAAGTCTTAACGGGAATGAGCATGAACTTTTTTGGAACTGGAGAGTATCCATACAAAACAATCTTAAAGAAAACAGATTGTGAAAGTGTGGCTGCAGATTTACATACAATTGGTTATGGTACTCATGTGGTTCATAACAATGGTGGAAATTTCTACAGTCGTGTTAATGCATTTTCTATGATGGGATTTGACAGTTTTACAAGTAAAGAACATATGCAGATTAAGCAGATGACACCAAATGGAAGCTGGGCTACCGATGATGTTTTAGTGGGAGAAACTATGAAAGTTATGGACTCCACAGTAAATCAGACAGATTTTACTTATGTAATTACGGTAGGAACCCACGGCGATTATCCAACCAAACCTGTGATTGAAAATCCTCCATTTGAGGCAGTTGGTTTAGAGGATGAAGAAAAGACAAATCAATGGACTTATTATGTAAATCAGTTAAATGAAGTTGATACATTTATGAAATCCTTGATTGAAGAGTTGGAAAAACGCGATGAGGATACGATGGTTGTATTCTTTGGAGATCATTTGCCAACACTTTGTCTTGAAAATAGTGACATGAAGTCAAACGATATATACAAGACAAAATATGTGACTTGGAATAATTTTGGATTAAAGAAACATGATGCAGATTTGTATTTATATCAGTTGATGGCAAGTACATTAAATGATGCAGGTATTCATGAAGGTACAATCATGAATTATCATCAGACACAGATGAAACGTAAGAATAACGATGAGTACAAAAAGGGACTTGAGTTATTACAGTATGATATTTTATACGGAAAACGTTACGCATACAACGGAGAAGATAAATATCCGGCATCTGACATCGTAATGGGTGTGGATGATGTAGAAATTACATCTATTAGAAAGAGTTGTGCAGGCGTAAAGGCAGTTCTTAACGGTCATAACTTTACAAAATGGAGTAAAGTATATGTGAATGGTGAGTTTGTAAAAACTCAGTTTATCAATAATCATATGCTTACAATCCGTTTAGATGATATTGAAGATGGAGATGAAGTTGTAGTAAATATTTTAGGTTCCGGAGCGACGATTTTTAGAAGTTCCAATACTGTGATTTATTCAGATCCTGACGTGATAGAAGAAACAGAAAGTCCTGAGGAAAGTGCAGCAGCAACGGCTGAGGCAATATCTGAGGCAGAATAAAACAATCGGATTTTAGATAGTTAGACACGAAAACGAAGTTGTTTGTTTGAATGTAATAGAAACCCTCTTTATTGGATAATCCAGTAAGGAGGGTTTTATTTTTTATGTAATAGGAAATTGCGATGCAATTTCATATTACAAAAAAACGCTCCGTGAGGATGCGCAGACCGCGGAGATGGAGTTAATTGCTACGCAATACCGCGGTCGCGCTAGAGTTTGAAAAATTCACAAATAGTAAAATTGCTGTAAAAAAACTATCTGTTTTGTGAAAAGTGATTAAAATATTAAAAAAATAAGAAAATAATGGAGAATAATAACTGTTTTAGCGAAAAAAGTGAACAAAAAAGTATTTGAATTTAGTTAAGATGTATAAAAAAAGAGAAAGAAAGTGAGGAATATTGTGAAAATGTTAAAAATATGTTATAATATGTTTACATTGATTTTAAAAGGAGGATGTGCTATGAGGAAAAAAATTATAGCTTTAGGAATCGCATCAACATTGGCAGTTACATCAATTGCTTCAGGCAATACATTGTCTTTCAAAAATATAAAGGCAGCGGAAAAAGAAGTGGTTGTAGATGAGACTCAGGTAAATGCAGATGATGGATTGAAGAGTAACATTCAGGATGGAACGATTTTGCATTGTTTTGACTGGAAGTATTCTGATATTATCAAAAGCTTGGATGATATAGCAAATGCCGGATTTACTTCGGTTCAGACTTCACCTGCACAACCTTCTTTAGCAGGCGGCAATGGTTCTCAATGGTATTGGGTATATCAGCCTACAGGCTTTAACGTTTGCAGTGGTCCTTTAGGTTCAAAAGATGAACTTAAAAACTTATGTTCAGAGGCGAAAAAACGCGGTATTAAGGTGATTGTGGACGTTGTAGCTAATCACACGGCTGGTCATGAATTAGGTGGAGAAAACTATCATGAATCTTTTGATGCCACTTATGGGGATCGTCACGGTATTACTCATGGAAAAATTGGTATGCCGGACTTGAAATCAGAAAATTCTTCCGTTGCAAATACGGTAAAAGGATATATTGAAGAGTTAAAAGGCATTGGTGTAGAGGGAATTCGTTGGGATGCTGCAAAACACATCAGTGTTCCATCAGAAAAGTATAATGATATGGATGGATGTCAGTTCTGGCCAACAGTTACAAGTGTAGGACTTTACAATTACGGAGAAATTTTAGTAGGACCTACAGAGGGCGGAAAAGGTGACAGTCATGGTGCATCTCTTATGAAAGAGTATACACAATATATGTCAGTTACAGATAGTTGTTTTAGTGATATGATGTTGTATTCTTTTGTAAATCACAATATTCAGGGCGCAAGCGGTTACTGGACGGATGCCGGAGTAGCTGCAAATAAACTGGTTTATTGGGCAGAAAGTCATGATACTTATGCTAATGATGGAGAATATGGTCAGAATACGTCACTTTATGATCAGAATACGATTGACCGTGCGTATGCCATGGTTGCAGCGAGAAAAGGAGCATCCGCTTTATATTTTTCTCGTCCGTCATCAAAATCAAAACATTCGATTATGATCGGAGAAAAGGGTAGCACTCATTTTACGGCAAAGGAAGTTGCTGCGGTAAATAAATTTCATAATGCAATGGCTGATTCGAAAGAGTATTATGTTGCTGAAAATAATGTAGAAGCTGTATGCCGTGGAGGCGGAGCTGTTCTTTGTATGGTAAATGGAAATAATCAGGATGTAACGATTTCCAATGGTGGAGGAACAGTAAAAGCCGGAACTTATAAGGATTTGGTTTCCGGAGGAACATTTACGGTAACTTCGGACAAAATTTCAGGACATATTGGAGATACGGGGATTGCTGTATTTTATGATGGAGCAGCGGCTGTAAGCGATTCATCGTCATCATCAAGTACTGTTACAGCAAAACCAACCCAGAAACCATCTTCGGATACAAGTACAACAACCGCAAGTGGAAAACAGGCAATCTATTTTGATAATTCGTCATACAATTGGTCAGAGGTATATTGTTATATGTATGCTGACAGCAAGACAAATAATGGAGAATGGCCGGGAGTGAAGATGCAGAAAGATTCGGCTACCGGATATTTTTATTATGAAGTTCCATCTAACCTTACGAATGGTAAAGTAATTTTTACGGAAGCAAAAAGTTCATCCAACCGTTATCCGGCAGATCAGGAACCGGGAATGGATGTAAGCGGAACTATGCTATTTACTCAGGGAAATAAATTGACTTCTTATGAGGCTCCATCGTCTGTTAAGGCAACAGAAAAGCCAAAAGCAACGGAAAAACCGAAGGAAACACAAAGTCCGACAAAGAAACCGGAGGCAACACAAAAGCCACAGGCAACGGAGAAACCACAGGATATCAAAGAAGATAATACAAGTAGTTCAGGTGGCACAAAGAAATATAAGATTACTTATCATTTGGATGGTGGATACTTCAGTGGAGCGGCTGTAACATCTTATACCGGAAGTAATTCAATTACATTAAAAAAACCATGTAAGAGAGGCTATACATTCGATGGTTGGTATAAAGAAGAGAGTTTTTCGAATGCTATTTCGGTAATTGAAAAGGGAACAAGCGGACAGCTTGATTTATATGCAAAATGGACGCATATTACAAAACCACAAAAGGTTTCCATTGGCAAACTTAAAAGTAAGGTAAAAGGAAAAGTTGTAGTGAAATTAAGTGGAATTTCGGGTGATGCAGACGGATATGAATTTGTGCTTGCAACAAATGCGAAATTCACAAAGAATAAAAAGAAGAAGATTTCAAAGAAATCTGTGTTCACGATTTCTGGTTTGAGCTCAAAGAAGAAATACTACATTTATGTAAGACCTTATAAACTGGATTCAGAGAAAAAGAAAGTTTATGGTAAGGCAAGTGCGATTAAGAAGATTAAAGTGAAATAAACTAGAAAGAAGTAGTTTCATTGCTATAAAAAGAATTGAATTTTAAAAAAAGGAAAACCTCCAAGGCGGATATGGTTTATAACCAAAGATTTGCCTTGGGGGTTTTCTTTATATAATAGGAAATTTACATGCAATTGCCGCCCAAAACTATTTGTTATAGGTAACTTCCGCCTTTTAATGTATAAAATTTGCGGAATTGTCAGATAATAGAAGTAAAACGATGATGGATGTTCTCTTGGAATTCATGTATAAAAAGACTCCGAGAGAACATATACGAAAAATGGAGGAATGATTATGAAGGCCACTGGAATGGTGAGAAGATTAGATGATTTAGGGAGAATAGTGATTCCGAAAGAAATTCGGAGAAATCTGCGAATTAGGGAGGGTGATCCCATTGAAATTTACACTAATGCCCACGGCGAGGTGATACTTAAAAAATATTCACCTATTGGTGATTTGGGGAGTTTTGCATCACAGTATGCGGAGGCACTGAATCAGACAACGGGGCATATTGTTTGTATCGCGGATAAGGATCAGATTATTGCTGCTGCTGGAGAACATAAAAAAGAACTGATAAATCGTCCGATCGGGCAGCAGGTGGAGGATGTGATTGAAGAGAGAAATGTGATGGTGCTTGACGAGAAACAGGGGGAGCTTGCAGAATATATCAGAGAAACACAAAAGGAAGTCATTGCACCTATAGTATGTCAGGGAGATGCCATCGGGGCGGTGGTTATTTTAGCCAAGTCTGACCGAAATGAAAATGTGGAAATCGAGAAAAAATTGGCATCTACGGCGGCAAGTTTTCTTGGGAAACAGATGGAATAAGCAGAAAATCAATGGGCAAAGTGCCAAAATTATGGTAATCATATTGTGCAAATAGGCAAAAATACGGTGTTTTAGAGGTTTTATGAATTGATTTTCTTGACATTTATCCTGTTTATGTATATAAATGAATTTATGAGTGCAAACCCCACAAATACAAGGGTTTCACTAAGATGTAACAGGATACTTAAAAAGTTAGTTTCAGCACATATATGCTGACTGATTTTTTATAAGATCTAAAATATTTATAAATACCAAGAGGAGGAGTTCATTTATGAACAAAGCAGAATTAGTAGCTGCAATCGCAGAGAAAACAGAATTATCAAAGAAAGATTCAGAAAAGGCATTAAAGGCATTTGTTGACGTTGTAACAGAAGAGTTAACAAAGGGAGAGAAGATTCAGTTAGTAGGTTTCGGAACATTTGAAGTTTCTGAAAGAGCTGCTAGAGAAGGAAGAAATCCACAGACAGGAAAGGCTATGAAGATTCCTGCATCTAAGGCTCCTAAGTTCAAAGCTGGTAAAGCATTGAAAGATCAGGTTAACAAATAATTATGCGTTTGGATAAATATTTGAAAGTTTCTCGTCTCATCAAGAGAAGAACCGTTGCAAATGAAGCCTGCGATGCAGGTCGTGTGACGATCAATGATAAGGTTGCAAAAGCTGGAGCGGAAGTGAAAGCCGGAGATGTTATTGAGATTTCTTTTGGAACAAAGCCTGTGAAGGTGCGTGTTTTAAATGTACAGGAAACTGTCAGAAAAGAAGACGCTCAGAATATGTATGAAGTTTTGTAACTTAATGTTGAACTTTTCGAAGAAGTTGTTATGTGTTTTGCATAGCAGCTTCTTTTTTTGCATACAATGAAGAAAGATTGTATGTGAAAAAAAACGCTTCGCGGTTACGTTAGAATTTTGGTGTACGGGAGATGATTTAATTTAGGAAAAGTGCTTTATGTGGAGTGAAGAAAATGTAATTTCGGAGAATGGGGGAGTGTGTATGGAAGAAAGAATGGGTACGGAAATTAAACAGCATCAGGTGCAATTGCAAAACAGAAAGAGTATTGTTGTGACAGGGGTTCGGGATGTGTTATCTTTTGATGCAATGGAAATTTTGCTGGACACATCTCAGGGTATGCTTTTAATCCGGGGAGATGAACTTCATGTGAACCGTCTGTCTCTAGACAAGGGAGAAGTGGATGTAGACGGTCACATTTCCAGTTTGTCCTATGCGGATGAAGGGGAACAGCAAAAAAATGAAGCCGGCTTTTTAAGACGGTTGTTTCAGTAGGTGGTATTAGAAAAAGAGATGATTAAAATGATTATTTCAGTAGGTAGTATTTGTGGAAGAAATGATTAAAATGGTTATTTCGGTAGGGATTGCTTGTGGAAGAAATTATAAATCAGCTTAGATTTTTTTTGTTGAGTATTTTGACGGGGATAGTACTGATGCTGGGATTTGATGTTGTAGGTTTTTTGCGGCTACCCATACGAAAAAGAAAAATTTTATTGTTTCTTTTGGATTATATATACTGGGTAGTTGGAAGTTTTTTTGTGTTTGTCATGATCTATCAAATGAATGACGGACAAATCAGGGGATTTGCTCTTTGGGGAATTGGGCTTGGGATACTTTTGTATGAGCAAGGACCGGGAAAATTGTTGAAAAAATTAAAACAAAAGATGTTTGGCAAAAAGAAAAAATAGTATAGGATGCAGATTTGCAGCCAGTCTTGAAATAGAACATAGAATTGTTTATAATAATTATAATATAACTAAATTATGGACAGATGGTAGGAATGTGAAGATAATGCTAAAAATGCTTCCAATACATAATTTACAGCAGAAATGTTGAGACTTGATTGGCATTTGGAAAAACAAGTTTCCCTGACAGAAGGAGAGGAATGTATATGAGAAAGAAACGGGAGATATTACGTCGTTCCAGAAGAAATAGCTTTTTACTTATTTCGCTGGCGGTTCTTAGTTTGTGTTGTGTACTTGTATATAAGACGGTAACTTTGGATAAGAGCGCATCACAGTATCAGGCGACTATTGATAAGTATGAAGATGACGTAAAAGATTTGGAAAAAGAAAAAAGTGAAATTGCAGATTACGAAGAGTATAAAAAATCAGAGCAATATATCGAAGATACCGCGAGAGAAAAGCTGGGACTTATATATGATGATGAGGTTATTTTTCAGCAGTCAAATGAGTAATGTTTTTTGCAAAAAAAGATTGACATTCATACAGTGATTGTGTATAATCTTAATTGTCTGTGTGAGCAGATGATATATGGCGGAATAGCTCAGTTGGCTAGAGCACACGGTTCATACCCGTGGTGTCGCTGGTTCAAATCCAGTTTCCGCTATTGACAAAGGCAGTGAGTTTTCACTGCCTTTTTTATGTAATAGGAAATTTCGATTTTTTGAACAGAAAAAAGAAGGGGCTGTCGCAATAACGATTTTATAAATCGTTATTGTGAGGCTCCTGTTTTTATATTTTTAGAATTTTTTTTGTTTTGGGGTAG
>CADBNB010000154.1 GCA_902795895.1 uncultured Lachnospiraceae bacterium
ACATCATGCATATTATTCCTACTCTCATTGTAGCATCATTTCCCATTTTTTTCCATCTATTTTTTTACGAAAAAAAACGAAAATAAAAAGTAAATTCTACTTCTTTTAAACTAAGTGAAATTAAGTCGTACATTTTCAATAATTATTTTTCTACTGTCTTTTTACTTGTATAAGGTCTGTTTTTGTATTATAATGCAGTTATGCAAACAATTTTTAAAGGAGGAACTTATTATGGCATTTGTTATCAATGACTCATGTATCTCATGCGGAAGCTGTGCTGGTGGATGTCCAGTTGGAGCTATCGCTGAAGGTGATGGAAAATTCGAAATTGATGAAAATACTTGCATCTCTTGTGGAGCATGTGCTGGTGCTTGTCCAGTTGGAGCTATCGAAGAGAACTAATTTGTATTTTTTAGTCGAACATAAAAGACCAACTATATCCTATTATAGTTGGTCTTTTTTATGTCACTACACCGATCTGTTCCAAAGCTTTTTTCTTTTGCTTTTCTGTTTATTCCGAATAGCCTCGTCCAATTTTCGAAAATGTTCTTCCTGTCTTTGAAATTGATAATTCAACTCTTTCGTCATTTGCAGAGAAACATTTTTCGAAATTTCTTTTGACAATACCGCGTTATTATCCTGAATGGACTTTTTCACATAGTTTGCCAGTATATTTGCAAACTGTTCCACTTTATCTCCCTGTTTAGGTTCTTTTCCGTTGTTTGCCGGCATATGAATCTTTGTATGTAGTACCATACCCGACAAACGTCTTTCTTCCACTTTTTCATTGAGTTCTTTGCATAATCGTTTTCGAAATTCTGAAGGCAGTTCCAAAACCTCCTGTAGTTTTGGCATCAGAATCTTAATTGCCTCCAATAAAAAACCTTCCTCTTTCAGACTTTGTATCCCTTGTAACTTGGTAATTTCCTCTTGTGTGTAACAGCGATGTCCCTGACTGTTTCTCGGTATATTAAGCTCCAGTTCTTCTTCCCAGTATCTTAATACCTGTGGCTCTACCCTAAGCCTTTTTGAAACATCTGAAATACTTAATCCCTGTTTACTCACACTTTTTACCTCCTGTCCTATTAAATGTTCTCTCAAAATCTTCTCTATACTATTAACAGTTACATTTATATTCAATACCTTCTGGTATGAATGAACATTTTCAGTTAGAAAAAAAGAAAGCAGAGTGTCGGATTTACTCCACATACTCTGCTTTTATCTTAATATATTCACTTATTCTTCTGCAAGAAAAACTCATCGTCAAATTCTTTCATTATTCAACAAATTAGAACTGTGACATTACATTTACCATTTCGATTGCTGACAATGCGCAGTCATATCCCTTATTTCCAGCCTTTGTTCCTGCTCTCTCGATTGCCTGCTCAATATTTTCTGTAGTAACCACACCGAACAATACAGGAATACCTGTGTTAAGTCCAACCTGTGCAACTCCCTTAGAAACTTCGTTACAAACGTAATCGTAGTGAGTTGTTGCACCACGGATTACAGTTCCTAAACAGATGATTGCATCAAATTTTCCTGTCTGTGCCATTTTCTGTGCAACTGCAGGAATTTCAAATGCTCCAGGTACCCATGCAGCAGTAATGTTTGCTTCTTCTACTCCGTGACGAACCAATCCGTCTACTGCACCGCCAAGCAACTTGCTAACGATAAACTCGTTAAAACGTGCTGCTACAATACCAACTTTCATACCTTCTTTTGCTACTAATTTTCCTTCTACAACATTGATTCCCATAATTTTAATCTCCTTTTCTACTGAATTTCTATTTTTTCACCTATAACAACCTTTTGAAAGCATTTCATTCTCAGGCAAAATCTTTCTATTATTTCAACTTTTATTTATCTTCTTCAAGGTCAATTTCATTGAACACATGTCCCATACGTTCTTTCTTTACACGAAGATATCCTAAGTCATACTTCTGTGGTGCGATTTCGATTGGCACACGCTTATTTACTTTCAGACCAAATCCATCCAAACCGTAAATTTTACTTGGATTGTTTGTCAATAAGTTCAATGATTTCACACCGATGTCTCTTAAAATCTGCGCTCCAACCCAGTACTCACGAAGGTCAGGAGCAAAACCAAGCTTAATATTGGCATCTACCGTATCAAATCCCTGCTCCTGAAGCTCGTAGGCTTTCAATTTATTGATAAGTCCGATGCCTCGTCCTTCCTGTCTCATGTAAAGAACGATACCTCGCCCTTCCTTCTCAATCATCTTCATTGCCTCAGCAAGCTGCTCTCCACAATCACAACGATTTGAACCAAATACGTCTCCTGTAAGACATTCTGAATGCACACGGCAAAGTACATTTTCGCCATCACCAATGTCACCCTTAACAAGTGCCACATGATGTTCTCCCGTAATGTCATTTACATAACCGTAAATATCGAAATTACCATACTTTGTAGGCATCTTTGCTTTTGCCTCACGTACCACATGTTTTTCATGAATACGGCAGTAATCCTGCAAATCTTTGATGGTAATAAATTTCAAATCATACTCTTTTGCAAGTTTCCAGATTTCCGGTGTCTGCATCATCGTTCCGTCATCTTCCATGATTTCGCAGCACAATCCGCACTGTTTCAAACCAGCCAGACGGCAAAGGTCTACGGTTGCCTCTGTATGTCCGTTTCTAACAAGTACGCCACCTTTTCTTGCAATCAGCGGAAACATGTGTCCCGGGCGTCTAAAATCTGCCGGTTTTGAATTGTCATCTACACATTTCATGGCAGTAAGAGAACGCTCCACTGCAGAAATACCTGTTGTTGTTTCCACATGGTCTACGGAAACTGTAAATGCTGTTTCATGGTTGTCTGTATTGTTTGTAACCATTGGATTGAATTCTAATTTTTCTGCAATTTCTTCGCACATTGGCATACAGATTAAGCCCTTTGCGTATTTTGCCATAAAGTTTACATTTTCTGTGGTTGCAAACTCTGCTGCACAAATCATATCTCCCTCGTTTTCACGATCAGGATCGTCTGTTACTAAAATAATCTTTCCCTGACGAAGTGCTTCTAACGCTTCATCTACGGTATTGTACTGATATTCTGCCATTTTCCTCTTCCTTTCTATGCTTCCTATCAAATATATATATCATGTCAAAACCCAATATGGTCTGTTCCTACAAAAATCCGTATTTTCCTAAAAATGCTTCATCAATATTGCTAGTCTTTTTGTCTTCTTTTACGGATAAAAATTTCTGTACATATTTCCCTACCACATCATTTTCCAAATTCACCACATCCCCCGGTTGTTTCAGGGATAACATGGTATTTGCTCCTGTATGTGGAATGATGGAAACGGAAAAATCTTTCTCCGTAATCTTTGCCACCGTAAGGCTGATGCCGTCAATGGCAATGGAGCCTTTTTCCACGATACAATGAAGAATTTCCGATGATGCACTGATGGTATACCAGACTGCATTTCCTTCCGGCTTAATCTTCTCCACTGTTCCGGTACCGTCGATATGGCCCGAAACAATGTGACCGCCAAATCTTCCATCTGCTGCCATGGCTCTCTCTAAATTTACCTTTGAACCTTTCTTTAAGGCTCCTAAACTACTTCTTCTAAGGGTTTCTGCCATTACGTCAGCACAAAAATAGTCATTTCCAAGCTTTGTCACGGTAAGACACACGCCGTTTACTGCGATGCTGTCCCCAAGTTTCGTATGTTCCAAAACAAGGGATGCCTTGATTTCAATCGTAGCCGAAACGCCCTGTTCCGTAAGTTTTCCTATCGTTCCTATTTCTTCTATAATTCCTGTGAACACAGTTTCACCTGCTTTCCCGCCAAATTCTCATCTTTGCTCAAATCATACTGACAAGACTTGGCATATAATTTTCTTTTCTTTCATAAACCAAAAGCACATCTTCGCCAATTTTTTCTACCTGTTGCAAAGAAAAAGCCATGCTTTCCGAAGGTGTATCCACACCCTCTCCTTCTACCGGAGACTTGGCATCCTTACCACCAAATAATTTTGGAGCCATATACACGTAAGCCTTTTGAACAAGTCCTTCTTTTCTGAGACTTTCATTCAAAATGCCGCCACCCTCTACCAAAATACTGTCTATGGTCTGTTCTCCCAATTTATTCATCAAGTCATTAAGGTCGATGTGTCCGTCCTTTTCCGCTATTTTTAAAACCTGTACTCCATGCTGTTCCAATTCCTTTTCTTTTTCCGAATGTTCCACGCAGGTAGCAACTATGGTAGGTATCTGTTTTGCAGTAGTTACAAGCTGGCAATCCATAGGGATTTTTAATCGGCTGTCGCATACAATACGTATCGGATCAACACCCCCGGGAATTCTACAGTTTAACATAGGATTGTCTGCAAGAACCGTTCCTATCCCCACCATAATGCCTTTGTATTCGTTTCGTAAGGTCTGGACATGATTTCTTGCCTCTTCGCCGGTAATCCATTTGGATTCCCCAGTTTTTGTGGCGATTTTCCCATCCATTGTCATGGCGTATTTTAATGCCACAAATGGTCGCTTTGTAGTGATGTAATGGAAAAAGATTGGGTTGATGGCATCACATTCTGCCCTCATAAAATCTTCCACCACTTCAATTCCTGCATCCCGAAGAATTTTCGCACCTTTTCCCGAAACTAAAGGATTGGGATCTCTAGAACCTATAATAACTCTGGCAATCTTATGCTCCATAATGGCATCTGTACAAGGAGGTTGCTTTCCATGATGACAACAAGGTTCCAATGTCACATAAATGGTGGCACCTTCCGCCGATTCTGTAAGATTTGCAAATGCATTTCTCTCTGCATGAAGATCTCCGTATTTTTTGTGATACCCTTCTCCAATCACCCGTCCGTCTTTCACAATGACAGCGCCTACTAAAGGATTTGGACTTGTGTTGCCAACTGCCTGTTTTGCCAATTCAATGGCACGAAGCATATACTTTTCTTCCATAACCAAACCTCCGTACTTAATGTTCTCTTGGAGTCTTTTTATACAAGAGAACATTACAAAAAAAACCTTGAAAGAAAATCTTCCAAGGCTCGCAATTTATCCATTCTTAGCACGTTCACGAAATCATAAACGATACAATCAAATCTTCTCTCATCCAGACTATACTGTCGGCTCCGGAATCACACCGGATCGTGCCATAGGGCTTGCGGGCTTTACCGCCGGTAGGGATTTTCACCCTGCCTTGAAGACATTTTATTATTTATTCACTATCAGCTTGATTATAGTGCTTTCTGTTAAATTTGTAAAGTAGAAAATCACCAAAACGCTTCAATAGTTGCGATTTTTCCATTTAATTGCTATAATATTTTTTGTTGTTTTAATCAAAATAATTATGTACAAGGAGATGCCCCATGTTACGATTTTTCTTTGTAATATTGGTATCGCTTCCATATATACTTTACTATATTGCTAAAATTACATATATTGAATTTCATCCGGAACGTTATTCTGAGGAATATCGCTATAAAATTTGCCAAAATGCAACTAAGGCTGTAAAAAGGAACTGCTTTATTCACACAGAAACCTACGGCACGGAAAATTTACCAAAAGAGGGCGGATACGTGATGTTTGCGAACCATCAGGGAAAATACGATGCACTTGGCATTGTTTTCTCCCATTCCAAACCATGTACCGTTGTCATTGACAAAAAACGTTCCCATTTACCAATTGCCAGTCAATTTGTTTCGCTGATGCGCGGTACACGATTAGACCGTGAAAATCCTCGCGAGCAGGTAAAAGGAATCTTAAAAGTAATTGAAGAAGTAAAACAAGGAAGACGATATATTATTTTTCCGGAAGGCGGTTATTATCACAATCAGAACAATGTGAGAGAATTCCTTCCCGGTTCATTCAAATGTGCCATTAAGGCAAAGAGTCCCATCGTGCCGGTTGCACTCATTGACTCTTACAAACCATTTGAATTAAATTCCCTAAGACCTGTAACGACTCAGGTTCATTTTCTTCCCCCCATTTATTATGAGGAATACAAAGATATGAGCTCACGCCAGATTGCAGAGCTTACCAGGGAAAAAATCATAAACGTAATTGAACAGGTGGTTGTAAAATAAACCCTTACAATCACCTGTTTTCTGATGCAATTTCCAGAGCAGCTCTTGCCTGACTTATATTGCAGAAAGGAAATGAAATGAAACAGGATTTTACACTAGAAATACAACATCTCTCCAAAAGTTATCACAGAGGGAAAAAAGAAATTTTGAAAGATATCAACGTAAGCATAAAAAATGGCGCATGTGTCGGTATTCTTGGTGCCAACGGTAGCGGAAAATCTACATTGCTATCTATTTTGGCAGGTATTACCACTCCCACTTTGGGAAGTTTTCAAGTTGCCCACAGTACGAATGCTACCCATGCAACCACCAATATCGGTTATATTCCACAGGAAAATCCTCTGATGGAGGAATTAAGCGCCCTTGATAATCTTCGATTATGGTACAGTTTAAGCGAAACCTCTCTAGAAGATGAATTGGCAAATGGAACCTTACACGAACTGGGAATCCATGATTTTTTAAAGACTAAAGTAAAATATATGTCCGGAGGTATGAAGAAACGATTAAGTATCGGTTGTTCTCTGGCAAAATCCCCAAACATTCTTCTTTTAGATGAACCGGGAGCAGCCCTAGATCTTCCCTGCAAAGAAACTATTCTTCATTGTTTGCAGTCATACAAAGCTAAGGGAAATCTGGCAATCATAGCAACTCATGAGGAAGCGGAGATTGAAATTTGCGACCAACTGTTTTTATTGCAGGATGGTACCCTTCTTCCATTTTCATATGATGGAAACTTAGATACTATTGTGAATGCCATACCAAAAGGAGTTTCCCAATGAAAAAGACCTATTTTAAATTACAGTGCAAACGAAATTTTCATTCCTTCCCCGGCTTTTTCCTTGGTATTTTATTGCTTTCTTTATTTGGGGTTATACTCTTTCTCGGATTTCAAGAAAGCAACCTCTCCAAAATCAAGCCTCAATCCGTAGGAATTGTCATTGACGAGTCCGATAATTACGCAAAATTGCTACTTCCATTGCTTTCCGGCACGGAATCCATAAATAAACAGTATACTTTTGTCGCACTTACACCGGATAAACTGGAAAAAAAATTCTCTTCCGGAAAGATTTCCATGGCATTTATCATTCCGAAAAACTACGTAAAAGACATGATAAACGGCAATGTAAAACCCATTACGGTGCAATACGGAACAGGAGATACCGGTCTTGCATCTCTTCTTTTAAAAGAGCTTTGCAGTGCCGCTGCTACCATTATTTTAGACACGGAAAAAGGAATTTACGCATTAGATGAATACTATTTTTATCACAATCTTCCAAACCAGCCGGAAAGCGAGCGAAAACTAAACATTGACTATATAAAGCGGATTCTCATGCGAAATACATTGTTTGAAGAAAAAGAAGCAACTGACACAAAACAAATACAATATACGGAATATTACTTTGCAGTAATCATGGTGCTGTTGTTTTGTTTTATAGGCATATTAGCCCCGGGAATGTTCAAATCCGATGCAGTTTCCCTGGAAGAAAAATTGCATGTGGAAGGATTTTCCTACACAAAACAAAGTATTCTAAAGCACCTTTCCATCTGGTTATTTGCGGTTGCAAGTTTTGGTGTTTTATTCTTTGTGGCATCTGTCATTTTAGGAAACCTAGAACAACTTCCTAATGATTTTGAAGATTACACATTTTCCTCATGGATTGGCATATTTATCCCCATGTTACTGGCATTGCCTATGGTCTGCACTTTGATACGAATGGTATATGAATGGATTTCAGACGCAAGCGTCAGCATGTTATTTTTGTTTTTAGGAATTCTGCTTTTTGGATATTTTTCCGGATTTTTTTATCCATATCAGCTTTTGCCAAAGATTATTCAAAAAACAGCAGTCATACTTCCAACCAAAGTGTCACTAGATTATGTTTCCCAATGCGTGACGGGAGATTTTCGTTCAGTTACCGTTGTAAGTTTGCTTTGTTATACCCTATTTCTACTGTTTTTTTCTATCGCTGGAACTAACTTTCGGCATAAAAACATAATAAGAAAATAAGACCACCATAAATGAAAGTGGGATTACTTTGATACAACCAAACAATAGGAACTACCAATATATCTGATCCATTTTCATCAGATGAAATAAAGTATTCTAAGAATTCGAGAAAGGACAAAAAAATGAATTTCATTTTCACATGGACAACATTATATTTTAAGCGGCTGATGCAAAAAAGATTTTTTCTGCTTTCCCTGGCTCTCATTCCGCTTACTGCACTGTTATTGGCTCACTCTGTAAAAAATACAGAAAAGGCAATCCACATCTATGTATCAGCCCCTACTACCTGCTCGCAGGAGACAAAAGAATTGCTGACAGAGCTTTCTGACTCCAATTCTTCTTCCAACCTGGTTTCTTTTCATGTCGTAGAAACGGAAGCAGAATTGATACAGGCAGTAAAAAATGGAGATGCCATTTCCGGCTTTATGCTACCGGAAAATCTTAACAAAGCCATGTATGCCTATGCAAGAACTAAAAGCCCTTGTATCAACGTATATCTAAGCGATGAAAGCTCTGCAAAAATCACGGAAGAACTGATTTTTTCCAAAGTATATCATCCACTTTGTTTTGCACTGTTGGATAATCATTTTGCAGAAACAGAAGGCGTATACGCCACTAAAGAATTACGAAAACGATTTGAAGAAATGGAACTTAAGGACACTTTTTTCAATTTCCGTTACGCAGACGGAACGGAAAATAAATCCCTTACCAAGGGGGATACCAACTACATGCTTCTGCCTATCAGGGGAATTACTGCCATTTTCATTCTCCTTTCTACCATGACAGGTGCACTTTGCTGGTATGAAGACAAACAAAACAAGCTGTTTCTCTGGCTTCCAAAGAAGATGGCACGCAACATTTCTGTTTTATATATTGCGTTACCACTTCTTCTTTCCTGTATGTTTGGCATTCTCACCTTTCAACTAAGTGGCTTGAATATTTTTACAAAGAACGAACTACTTTGCCTGTTTCTCTACGTTTTCGCAGCTTATTCTTTCGTAAAAGTATTGTTGGAATTCTGCCCGAAACAGAGGATTTTTACGACACTCATTCCTGCCATTTTTACGGGAAGTCTGTTATTTGCACCAGTATTTATTGACCTGACACAAAAATACTCTATAGTAAATATATTAGCACATGCAACGCCGGTTTATTATTATCTGACCTGCCTGCATTCAAACGAAGGAAAAATCAACCTGTTAATTTTTAGTTCTTTGCTAATCTGTATGGCATATGTGCGAAACCTCGCCATAGGAAAACCAAAATTCTCCAATATTTAATTGGAGGATAGTTTAGCAGATGGACTAAGATATTTGGTAGACGACTTGTTTTGAAACGCTTGCAATTACAATAAGCC
>CADBNB010000155.1 GCA_902795895.1 uncultured Lachnospiraceae bacterium
GCAAGTACAAAACCGCAGGATGCGGAAACTTCCCAGCCATTGCATACTCTTACACCAGAGGAACGACAGGAATTGGAAGACGCCATTCCAGAAAATATGCCAACACAAATTTAACTTCTAAAGAAGCCAAATGAGTGGACCATGGCGTGGCAAAACAGGTGCGGTAGGATAGAACAGCTGGACATTTTACTCATTACGCTGTGATTGACTATACCTGTGTATGCGCAACTATATAAGTTGCACATACACAGATGCACCCTTTGAACAGATACGATCAGGTTATTGAGGCGTGTCAGGTACGGTCAGACAAAAACTTAACCAGTAAAAAGTAGTGCCTGCAATGCAATTAGTTTCAATGTGGATTTGCTGTTTGGGAGCATGCTTTAGCAAATAGTATAAACCAAGACCGTGTGCATAAATGGTGGCTATATTATCAATTGAAAAGTCAATATATGTTTACCAACCTGTTTTGAATCCTGCAATTGAATCATACCATGGTAGGAAGTGACCTTTTTCTTTAAAATATATAGTCCGAGACCGTGTTGCTCTGGATGTATAGATTTGGTCGTATATCCCTTTTGAAACATTAATTTTTGTAGTTTAGTATCTATGACAGGACCTGGATTGGATATGGCAATACAGACTTTGGCTTGGTAACTATCAATGGAAACTTTGATTATCTCACCTTCGGCTGTTGCTTCTATTGCATTATCCAAAAGAATTCCGATCATTTCCAGTAGTTCATATTCCGGAACTATGGTTTGTAATGCAAAATTTTTTATTGCAATAAATAGTGTGATCCCTTTTTTTTCTGCCTCAATTGTTTTTTGATATAAAAAACCTGCTATCAGCTTATAATTCAATTTTAGTAATTCAACTGAAACATTATTTTGAAAAGAAATCCGGCTATGTTGTTGTAAGGCATCTGACAGTTCCTGATAAGTGGAGCAAGTAAGTGGAAGCGCGCATAAGGCTTGTATTTCGTTGTCATGCTTATGTTGTCTGATACGAACCTGCTCAATTAATTCTTCCACAATAGGAAGATATCGTGTATAACTTTCCAATTCCTTCTCTTTTTTGATAATTTTTAAGTTTGCGTTGAGAATTTCTCCGTTGATTCCAATAGCAGTAATAACAATAAAACCAATGAGTAGTGTTGTTTCTAAGGTTGAAATAGAATGAAAGCGATAAAATAATATAATTGTAGTATATAAAATACTGGTATCAATAAGCACTAATTGTATAAAAATGGATGTATGAAGTACTTGTGAATATAAAAAGTGTAACGGTATAAAAAAATAAAACAGTATACAAATAATAAATGTAATGCCAATTCCCAGTAATTGTAATACTTCTGTTTTTACTGGAATATGAAGCAACTGAGCGGGTATGAATGTTAAAAACTGTAAGGTCATATTAATAATAAAAGTAATTAAATAGGTGTAACCCGCTTCTTGTATATCAATATGCAAATTAATTTTATAAAATAAAATATAGCATATACACTGAATAAAAAAAGGAATAACAGGATTGGCCAACAACATATCCATAACCGTAAAAAACCCGGCAAATAGAAGAAGGGAAACACTTAATGAAATAGTCAGTTTGAATCTATCTTTTTTTAAGTTTATGCTTAAAATATAAAAGGATAGCAATTCTATGAAATAGATAAAAACATTTTGTATAATTAAAATCATTTCAATTCTCCTTTTGTAGTTGAAAGGTTCTTGCTACTGGAATCAATTTAGACGTATGATACATTTGAATGTAATGGTTAACGGTATCAAAGTTTTTTATGTAATCTTTATTAACAATATAGCTTTTATGACATCTTATAAAATTTGATGGCAATTGTTGCTCTAATTGTTTCAGTGTATACTGTCTGGAAGTGTGAGAACTGTCTGGCGTTTGGTAAGTCATATATTTCCCCTCAGCATGAATAAATAACAAGGAAGATAAATTTAAATTAAAAAAAACGGATGATTCGATTTTTAGTAACAATATCTGTTCATTTATTTCTGATTGGAAAATAGAATCAAGCAGGTTCGTTACGTCAAATGAGGTGTAAGGTTTATATAAAAAGCCAAAGCAATGCACCTTGTTAATGGCTTCCTGTATTTTGTTTGTATAAGAAGTAACATAAATAATAGGTGTATTTTTGTATTTCATTCTGGATCGTATTTCTAAACCAAGTGTAATCCCATCGTTCATTTTATTATCCTCTTCCGATAGTGCAATATCCAAAAAAAATAAATCAATCGTTGGTAAAACCTGAATGAAATGTAAAGCATCTGCTGCATTTGAAGCAATCGTAATCTGTGTATCCTGTATATGGGATTGAATGATGGATTTTAACGCTTGGGCCTGAATTAATACATCTTCTACAAGTAATATTTGTTTCATCTTCATACCTACTTTCATTTCTTTTGTGCATTTTCACTATATCATTGTAGTCAAGTAAAAAAGAAAAATCAATTCGTATTCCTACCATTCATGCCCAAAAACATACCGTTCATACCATAAAGATTGAAAAGTAAAAATTGAAATGATATAAGGAATTTGGAAGGAGGTCGAACAAGCCGTGAAAATTAATTTGAATGATTCCATTTCAGAAAAATATATTAGGCTTGCTGAGCAATATGAAAATTATAGCTACGAGCAATGTGAAAGAATCAAATATGCTCTGAAGGTGATGCTGAATGAAGGAGAAAAAGTTTTATTATTATGCATTATTTTTGCAATGCTTGGAGAATGCAAAGCTTTTCTTTTTTCATTATGCATTGTTTTGTCTATAAGAGTTACAATGGGCGGAATGCATAGGCATACTTTCTGGGGCTGCTTTTTCTTTTCATTTGGCTTCTTTCTGTCTGTAATAATAACGAGCAGATATTTTTTATTATCGAAAGGTATACTGGTAGGGCTTTACATTGTATATATCGCTTATATTTTATTGAGAGCACCTATTCCATCTCAAGTAAGACCGATTGCATCATTAACAAGAAGAAAAAAGCTGAAAGGATATTCTATACTGGTAATCAGTATATGGATATCAGCCTGTTTGTTTGTTTTAAAAGGGCAGTGGGAGAAGTACTTGGAGTGGACGTTATTGTTGCAAATGATTGAAATATTAGTTGTGGAAGGAGGTAGATACATATGTCAAAAGAACAAATGATAAAAAGAGTAAGCCAACAATTACTTGACTTATCAGATGTTTTTATTTCCAGTACTGGTTGCCATGGCGTTTGGGGCGAAGTAGAAGTTCCAGAATGTCTTCGCAAAGAGCTGGAAGAAAAACAGGAACAGGAGTAATTTAAAACAGGAAGGAAAA
>CADBNB010000156.1 GCA_902795895.1 uncultured Lachnospiraceae bacterium
AAAACCATTTTTGCAAGAGTTTAAGTTGATTAAACTGGCACGACACCAGCCAACACTTCTTCCAATGTAATCGCAACTTATAGACTTGTTCATAGCCAAAGGGATTGTAGCATTTTTATAATCAAGAAAATTTCTCATCTTCTCCATATGCTGGTCAGCAACTTCTGTCCGAATGAAATTCTCAATCAATTCCTTCGCGCTTTTTTGATTACAATCATTATTACAAATATTATCTTTTCCCTCAATTCCAAATGCTACATCTTTTTTGATATCAATTACTGTTGTCTTAAAATAAATGGCACTTAAAGACTGAATAATCTCCATCTGTCGCCGAAGGTTTTTATTGTTTGTTACCTCCCGCTTAAATGCCATCTTCAATTTCAAATTAATCTTTTGCAGAACCGCTACATCAATAATGAAAATTACAAACATCAATAAAACAGTTTCCCAAAAATAACGGCGGCTCTTTTCTATATCCCTAACATCACTTATAGAAACACCCTCCATCAAACCACTGTCTGTGTTAACTTTATAATACTTTTGAAGAAGCAGTATAATACCACTTACCAAAAGCATATTAATGATAACTACTATGACTGCTTTCACCACTGTCTTTTTCGTTTTCATGTACTCCACCATAATAATCCCCCAAAAAGTGAACATCTCAACTATTTTTTACAAATTCCCCCATCTTTTTCATTATACCATATTTTTACATTATAAATTGTAAATAATATATTAATATTCTTTAAACAACAAAGTGGGCAAGCCCACTTCAATGCCCCTGCCCTTTAATCATAAGGGGATTGCTCCACTTTGTGTGCCAGATGCGGGTTGCAACAAAGAGTTTTGCTTGCAAAACTCTAGCGCGACCGCGGTATTGCGCAGCAATTAACTCCATCTCCGCGGTCTGCGCATACTCGCGGAACGTTCAAGAAGGACATTGAAGATTAAAGCAAACCCACATATCAATCTGTTTCAATAAACAGAAAAGGCATGAAGAAAACTTCATGCCTAAAGTAGCAGGGGAAGAGGGATTCGAACCCCCGTGAACGGTTTTGGAGACCGTCATACTGCCACTGTATGATTCCCCTATCCAATTAACAGCCACGCTGCCTCTATATGTTACTAAATTGTTTTCTTTTTGTCAAGACTTTTTTGAAAATTTATCAAACCATTTATGAACCATTTTTGATAATGTCCTAATATACCACAAAGGAAAATGTCCCAAAGTAGTATAATACTTCCATCAACAGATGGAGGTGACTATTATCAGAAAGGTAGAACTATCAATGGATGAACAAAAGAAATATGAGGTAATCAAGTCTTTAGCTGATCACTCACACCCTAATAAACAAAGAGCTGCTATCACTCTTGATTGTACTGTAAGGCACATCAATCGCATGCTTAAGGGATACAAGGAACATGGTAAAGAGTATTTCATTCATGGCAACAGAGGCCGCAAGCCTGCTAACACTATTCCTGATGAAACCCGCAACTTTGTTGTCGATTTATATCGCACCAAATACTATGATGCCAATTTTGAGCATTTTACCGAATTATTAGCAAAACACGAAGGAGTAAACATCTCCCCATCAGCAGTGATGTCTATTCTTGAGGCTGAATACATTCTCTCTCCTAAGGTTACAAAAGCTAAGAAAAAGAGAATTAAAGAACAACTGAAAGCAGAAAAGAAAGCGGCCAAAACACAGAAAGAAGCTGATCAGATACAGACTAATCTTGTCGCGGTCGAAGATGCTCATTCCCGTCGCCCAAGAGCTGCCTATTTCGGTGAACTTCAGCAAATGGACGCTACTCCTTATGAATGGATTCCAGGCCAGATATGGCACTTACATCTCGCTATTGATGATGCTTCTGGAAGAATTACTGGTGGATACTTTGACACTCAGGAAACCCTAAATGGTTATTACCATGTATTTCATCAAATACTTACAACCTATGGCATCCCATACAAATTTTTTACAGACCGAAGAACCGTCTTTACCTATAAAAAGAAAAACTCCCCATCGATTGATGAGGATACCTATACGCAGTTCGCCTACGCCTGCAAACAACTTGGCGTTGAACTTGAAGCCAGCAGTGTACCACAAGCCAAAGGACGTGTAGAACGCTTAAATCAGACGCTACAGTCGCGCCTGCCAATCGAGTTAAGACTTGCAGGCGTAACGACCATAGACGCTGCCAATGAATTCCTAAACTCCTACATAAAGGAATTCAATGAGAAGTTTGCCCTTCCTATAAATGGTATCAAGTCTGTGTTCGTTGAGCAACCAGAAAATGAAAAAATCAACTTAATTCTTGCAGTTTTGTGCGAAAGGACTGTAGATGCTGGTCACTGTTTAAGACATTCCAATAAATACTATCGCGTGATTGATGGCAATGGTAATCAAGTTCACTATCGCAAAGGAACCAAGGTAATGTTTATTCAAGCTTTTAATAACAGTAAATACTGCTGTATTAATGACAAAGATATCTATGCATTAGTAGAAATACCTGAACATGAAGCCAAATCAAAAGATTTAGACATGGATTACACTCCGCCAAAGCCGAAGAAGACATACATTCCACCAATGAATCATCCTTGGCGCAGACAACACTTTGGAAAATTTGTTAAACAACAAGAACACCACTGGAATGACGAAGATCCAAAAATTGCCTAGGAGCGTAGAAAGAAGCAAACAGGCTTCTTTCCCTGCCTTCCCGACGAGGGACAGGTGTGGGCAAAGCCCACAAAACAAAAACAGCCCCAGCATAAAACGCCGGGGCTAATGTTTCAATTATTTTGGGACATTTTCAAAAACGCTTGACATTTGTGAATAAAAAATCCACTTTTCCATGGCACAAAAAAACACATCCCGAAATCAATCAGGATGTGTTTTCATTAAATATAGTTACTAATCTAATCTAAACAAACTTCTTCTACATAATTTCGCCAATAAAATACCTTTAATTCCAAGACCTTCGTCCCCTTTATCTCCAAAGGCTACCAGTCTGAATGTAGTCGACGAACTATTTTCTAATTCTTTTCTTGGGTATTTTAAAATGCATTGAGCAATACTATTCTTAGAACCATAATACGATTTTTTAATTTTCCATACATAAAACTCTGTATCGTCTTTTTTCATTACAAACGGTCCTGAAACATCCCCACCGGATTTATTAACTACAGATATACCATCTTTACTTGTAATTGGTTCATAAACAATTTTTCCATCATCGTCTTTTTCCTGTTTTTCAACAGTCACATAAACATACGATGATGAAGTACTGTCATCTGTAACATAAAAATCTACATCTTCACTTTCGTTAAATTCACTATCTTTGGCATCTACATCTTCACTTTCGTTAAATTCACTATCTTTGGCATCTGCATCAACATCAGCATAAATATATTGTACGTCTGTCTCTGTTCCATCTTCCTGTTTTTCTGTTACGCTAAATCCATTGGTAATTTCAGGTTGTGGTCCTTCGATTCCGGCTCTTAACGCTGATACAAATACATTAACGAACAATTTCTTTTCGAATGTAGTTAAACAATCCGCACTTGTTTTACCGTCTTCCTTATAATGTCCTATTCCTGTATATGTTACATTTCCTCTGTTGTAAATATAATAGTTGTTTGCACCATCCATAGGAGAAGTATCATACCATTTCGATGAACTTCCTTCTGCATCCTGCATAGTAAACCAACAGATGGTGTCTGCATCTTCAACATTTAACTGATAAGCCTGGGTATGTGTATCCGCAACACTATACTTATCAATTCCAAGAGCTGTCGTGCTAGCCTTCTTTGCTATTTCCTTATCCAAATCATACGGATATTTTGTAATCTGTCCATCATTTACTTTGGCTACTGTTTCTGCAACATATCCATTCTCAATAGTAGGAGAATGGTGATCATTACCACTACTACCAACCCACAAGTTAGTTACCAATCCTTTATATGGGCCCCAATATTCATTTTTTTCTGCATAATTATTGGCTTCTGACCTATCTTGGCCTGACCATCCTGCATAATAGGAATTACTGTTATGCATCAAAATTGTATAAGTGAAACCAAATGGCAACCAATCACTAGAATAATGATAATTATGTTTCGTGTAATTTGAAGAGTAAAACGTATCTTTAATCTTAGTATTCATCTGGAAACGATTTAATCCCATAACATCACGCAAATAGAAATTAAAGCCCTTTCCTGTGTTTGGTTCTGTGTGATATTTTTCCCAAGTACCACTCAGTCCCTCTTTCCAATTAGTATGGTTTTGCGGTCCGGTTAAGTCATGGGTAAACAAAACACTTTTTCCAAGATCAATATAAGCCTGGATTACCTTTGCAGTTGTTTCTGTCATCCTATACGGACAATAACTGTCGGCAAAACCAAACAGGAGCATATCATATTTCTCTAGTTGGTCAACACTCGTAATATTTTTACCAAAATCTAAAAACTGCATCCAATCCACATCAATATTGTAATCAGAAGTTTCATTTATCATCTTAACAAGTTGTGTACTGGTATCACTATACTCACTATCAAATTTAGGTGAATTTTTTGGATTTGCAACATTTTCTCCACCAAGGTTAATAGTATCTCCCTTTTTTTGTGACCAAGTTACTGAATGATAATTGGATGACTTAATCTGCAATACTTTAATTTTCTTTTTTTCTTCGTCTTCCTGACGCTTGATATTTCCATACCCGATTTGCGATGCAATAAGGTTTTGATTTCTTTTATTTATTACAACAACCTTCCAAGTAAAAGCACCCGTATAAGCAGTATTCATATTGAAACTTACATTTGCCCTACTGTTTTTTAAAGTAATATCAGTACTTCGCACAACCTCATTAGTTTTATATATACCATCCGCATTTTTATCTACGAAAATCTCGCACCTATAACCACTCGTCTCATCAGTACCTGATACATTTATCTTAAAAGTAAACTGTCTGACGCTATTATTAGATTTAAAATCATAGGTACAATTGCTCTTCAATGCCTCACTATCATATACCTGACCTGCAGATGTCGTGACTTTTTCAACTTTTAATACAGGTCTTTTTACACAAATAGTTTTTATTGCATATACCTTTTTCTTGTTCAAATCACTCTCATGTGCATATCGTGCATCATGCCAATCAAAGTTTGTGTTAAAAACATCATTATATCTCTCGAAAATAAGTTGATACATCTCATTTTCATCAATATCCTCAAAGAATGTAGTGTTATACTCTATATTCTTGAGCGAATCATCTGTAAACGGATATTTATCCCTACCAATTACATCTAAATACAATTCATTTTCCACAACTATAGGCAATCCGGCATCCAAAAATGAACCAAGATGCTTTGCACGTACCGTGGTAATATCCGTACCTGGATAACGTAAGCTACCTTTTGTAAAATTATCCTTTGTTAATTTTACTGCACCTACATCACAACTAATTTGCTCAATATTACCATCACCGAAATAAGCATAATTGGAAGCTTCTCCTATTTTTCCGGTCCATGATCTATTTTCACCATCAGTTACCGTTCTTTGTACAACAAACGGCCCTTGATGAGAATAAATCACACCATTCATCTCATAATTTCGATCTGAGTTTTCCTTTGAGCCATAATAGGTCTTTCCATCCTTAGTACGGAAACCATCTATATTACTGCCGATGTAAATCATATCATAATCCGAGGTAAGATCATTACGTTTCGTTACAAACGTGGCAGTAGACATACCTTTCACTACAACCCAAAATGTATCCTTGTTCGTATATGCTGTATATGGGATATACTTTTCAAAATAAGCTCTTCCTTCCGCCTTTCCATCCTCACATATTTTATCAGACGCATAGTTATAATGATTTGTAGCTTCTAATTCTAGCACAGTATACGTTCTGCTGTCTGTATAAGCACTAACAATTTCATAATCACCTGTTCTTTGAGCAGCAGTCAGGCTTGTCTTTGAATGAAGCGAGTCCTCTATTGATAACGTATTATGACTTCTCCATGTTCCGCTTTCAGGCTCCAAAGCAATCCCCATATTCTTCCAATATTTCTCATCACCTTTTTTTCTAGGATCCGCTTTAAAGTCAGCGCTAATCTCACCTTGGCATGGCAAAAATGAATACGGTGTCCAATAAAGCACTGCATCACCAGTCTGTAGATTATTTTTTCCAGTCGTTTCATCAATCACTTTTCCGGATGCAGCAGTATCATATTCCAAGCACTCCAAAAACAAATTGTAAAATTCCGCAGGATCTCTGAACATAGACATCAAGTATAGTTTATACATATTATTGCATGAACCCGTTAAATTTGATCCTGCTTCATATAAAGCTTTACCATCCGAATCTTTTGTTTTAAACAAACTATCACTACTACTACTAATCATCTTAAAGGTACCATCACCACTATACTTTGCCGCACGATTAAGTGCATATTGTCTAGTAGTAATACCGTCCTTTGAAACAGCAGAATTTTCCAAAGCATCATCGTACACTTTTTTGTCAAAAATAATCGGTAATGATTCTTCCCTATCTCCAATACGCTTCATCATTTTAACAGTCGTCGAAAACTCTAAATCCAAAGTAGCATCTGAAGCATAAGTTTTACCAGCACTTGTTGACTCACCTAGTTTAAATTCATCCAATTTTGCTATCTTTACTTGTTCTTCTTTCGAATTATATGCATCGTTCACATAAATCATATCAACTTTACTAAGTAAATCATCTAAATTCGTTTTTGATAAACCATTCAAATCCTTTGCAGTAAATGTTGCAACTACAATATCATCTCCACTCTCGCCGAAATATCCATCAAATGAATTATTACTTATAACGAATTTATTTTCACTTTTTAAAACATAATCTGTCTTCGAAATACCTGCTCCACTAGAAACAGCAACTCCTTTTTTAAAATAATCACCAATATCCAAACCTAAATTATTTGAATAATACTCACGTATTTTTTTATATTCAGACGAAGTCAGACTTTTTCGAACCTCAACAAGTCCTTTACCATCAACAGAACCAGCAGCTTCCTTAATCCAAGTAGCCGCATTTTTATTTTCGTTACATGCCTTAAAATAGTTCAGAGGTTCACATCCTATAAAGCCATAACCCAGACGTGCATAGCTATAATCAGGAACAATCTCTAAAACAATATAATCTTCTTCTGCATAATCCGAAGCCTTATAATCAATCGAAGATGATTCGTATTTTTCAACATCACCTTTTATTATTTGTTGAATCATATTACGAGAAAAATAACCACCAACCAGCATTCCCACAATACAAATACCGCCAATAGCATATTTTAATGATTTCCAACAATTATGCTTCCTCATAATTCTTCCTCCTTACAATCATATCGAACAAGTAACTCCCTTACGCATCTGTCCAACATTCAATGTTAGATAAATATGTATTTCTATACCTATAATCAGAACTTACATCTGCCAAAAACCAATCAGGCATTTGAAATGCAGTAGCATCTTCAATAGATGCAAACTCAACCTCACCAAAAACCAAACCTTTCAAATAACCATGAAAAACATCCAATTCCATCTTTAATCCATTATTTAACGGAATTAAATATCTGGTTTTTTTAATAATTTTACCATCCACTTTTTCTCTCAAGTGCATATATGCTTTTTCTGATAAAGGTAACTCAATCTCATTATGAACTTTTGTATTTATCTTTTTTTCATCAATACCGGTTTTGTTCTTGTATGTCAAAATATATTCATCATTTGCCTTTCGAATCCTAACCACCGGTCCGGTGCATAAATACCCTTGTTCAATTTCAATCTTATCATACTTGTCCAAATCTTTTGGAATTTCTTTTAGTGTAAACTTTTTTTCAATCTCCATCTTAATTCCCCTAAAATCATTAGCTATCTAACTGTACAATCTCATTTCTTGGCGATGCTGACGAATTAATAATGTAAGTATACTGATAACTATTTGCACTACTGTTATTTGTTTTTTCGGCATCCGATTGCATTTCGATATTAATCTGGATTTCTGGATTCTTAGAATATGCAATCAATTTATCAGAATAACAAAACTCAACATTTTTATCGAATACAGATTTATCAAATGAATCATTTGTACCACCTACCGATAAATCAACACCAAGCACACCTTCTGCAAATAATCTTTTATTTTCATGTGAACCAAACGCATCGGAATAATCCGACGCATCATCACAAACAAACAAATACATATTATGACTTTTTTTATCAAGCCAGAATATATCCTGTCGTACACTTTTATAATTAGCCCCTGGCGTCAATTCATAAAAGATTTCGATATACGCCTCATCTGAAGTATTTTTAAATTTAACATTATTAGCCTCAAACAAACGATTACTAATCGCATTTACGCAATCCTGTGATTCCATCTGAACGTCCACCTGATGATTTACACCTTTGTACACATTGGTAGATGTAACCATAAATTGACTAACGCCAAGAATAACAAGTGAAGATATAAACATAGCAATCAGCATCTCAACCAAGGTAAATCCGGCATTTTTGTTTTTTTCTACCAGATTATTTATTTCTTTTCTTTCCATGCTGCCAACTCCTTACACTTTATCAATATAATGCTTTCCTGTTTCAACTACCAAGGTAACCACATACTTAAAAGATCCATCATCTTTTGAAAATTCAATTCTTTCTGGTGTACCTGAAATAAAAGCTCCATTACTTTTCCTAAAAGCAATTTTTACATGATTTCCACTAGTCAACTCATTGCCATCAACAACAATCCTCGTAGAAGAATTTCCAATCCTCTCTCCTCGAGCTGACGACATAGAAAATGTATCATCTGTTGTACACCACATATAATAATTATCATCCTTATTGTATATATACATAAATGATCTATTCTCGCGACTCATTGTGTCCATCTTAAGCTCTGTCAACACACGATTCACTTTTTGCGCTGATGATTTTATATTTCCTGCATGAAGGTAATTTAAACTAATTGTTGAAAGGGCTGTAAAAATTCCAATAATCGCAATTACAATGATCAGCTCAATCATCGTAAAACCTTTTGAGTGTTTTTTCACTCGTATCACTCCCTTCCATCACTATTCTTCATCATTCTTCTTCCAATTCTGGTAACGGAAATAATTTGATAAGGCAATATTCTTGTCCGTATCATCTGAATTTCCAAAATCCAAATCTGAAAAACATTTAAAATATGTTAAAAACTTATTTGCAGCCGGCGTACTACTGTCCACTTCAACATTTTTTTGTTGTGTAAACATCGATTGTAATAAACCAGACTGTGCCGTAATGCCAACAGTTGATCCCATCATAGACACTGTAGTAGATGAAATTACAAGACCATTAATGCTTTGATTTACATTAATATCGCAATTAGCTACCACAATCGCAGTATCAGCCGAAGAAATCTTTGTAGCAGACATTACTTGAGATAAATTAACCTTCGAAGCAACTCCACTCTCCCCGTCTTTTCCAACTAAGAAAATTGCATACACATTTGTTCCATCATTAAGCGTTACAGGTACACATTTATAGAAAACTTCTCCGTCACCTAATGAATGGAAACCATTGCTTTCTGCATTTTCTTCTCTTTCTTTTACAAACTTGTATTTATACGAGGAATCATCCGTCAACAACGCATCAAACACACGATTTTTTGTTTTATCAGGAATATTAAACCCTGTACCATCAGAATCTACTGCTCTTGTGGAAGTATCATATTTACTAGCATAACCAGTAGATAAAATTTCCTGCATGGAACGGTATTTTGCCGATAAGCGAATAGCGTCCTCCAAAAAATCATCTTTATCATCCGGATTAAAATCAACTAAAGTTTCATTGTGATTAGCATTATAATAATTAGCATATGTAAATAAAATCAAATTATTTGACAAACTAATTCCATCAGCTTTTTCATCAATCCTCAGATATCCAGCACTTTTTGCTTTTTCGTACAAAGCATTTCCTGCTTCTTTTGCAAAATAATTGTTGGCACACTGCTGATTTTTGAAATTGTAATAGAAGTACACCATACAATCACTTGAACCATCAATCTTATAGTAATAAGGTACAAATGGTTTTTTGGCGTTAACATACCTTTTCATATACTTCAATCCACTGTTTGTCATAATTTTATATTTATTTAAGTATTCCTCTTCAGTCAAGTCATCCTGCCCATCTTTAAGTCCAAGTCTTTTTAAATCTGCCTCAGGCATAGGATTTGATACTCCTTCTTGAAGATATTCCTTTGCTACCAAAGCAAACGTTTGATCACTTTTTACAGAAATAGCCTGACCAATCATAATATCATTTGACATATCTTTTTGGTAAGAATCATTACTCTTAGAAACAAAAGCACGTCCACCTAACAATATTTGTTTTACACCATCTCCCATTTTTAAGGAAGAGTTTTTTCCGTTAATCAAAACCGCACTACTACTTAGTGAACGTTCAGAAGCAGCTGATATTGTATTATTATTTTCACTAAATGTATATCCATAATAATTTCCATCATCAATGTCTACCGTAGAATAACTTGAGTTCAAGTTCAAATCATCATGAACATAACAGTCACCATGCACGGTCAGATTTGCTAATGACGAATCACTAACTCCAGATGATCCATCCTTAGGATTAACAAGTGAATTATTGGTTCCTAGGTTTTCTGTCCAGATAGAAATCGGATTTTCTTTAGTTCCGGCAGTTAATGTACCACCTTTTTCAACAAGAACATCGCCTCTTGAAATAAGATTGGCTGAACTTCCACGTAATGCCAAAGTTCCCCATACATTCAATCCATTTTCACCAGCGTAAACGCTACCCTCGCCATAATTATCTCCGCCAATAGTAGCTTCCACACTTTTATCACCTATAATACAGAACTTTGTAAAGTCCGGATAAATACTACCACCCTGAAAATTAATCTTTGGAACAACTAACTTTAAATCTGTTGTAATTCTGGTAGAATAGCTATTCTCAACATAATCAATTGATAAATTCTTCAAAACAAGATAACAATTGGCATTTGGACTATCCGAATAAACCAACTCTATATTTCTTTCTTTTTCAGGAATTTCAACATAAGTAACCTTAAACTTAGATTTTCCACTGTCGCTCCAAGATTCCTTTACTTTGTTCATTGTCTTTTTAAATTCATTTTCTATTATTTCATAATCATACTTTTTATTAAATGTGGCATTAGGATTCAAAGCAAAAGACTCATCCTTTGTAAAAGCACATACCAGTCCTTCCAAATATTTTTTTGCGAACTGAGACTGAATAGATGATTTTTCTTCAGTACCGGCAAGAGTTGAAGAATAATTATCCAACAAATATGCATATGCTTTTTTCATTCTCACTGCAGCAATATTTTGGATTGAAATATTTAAGTCATCCATAGCAGTTTCAGCAGTGTACTGATTTTCTTTCATGTTAGTGTTTACGCGTTTAGTCTGCACGTTTATCAAAGTTGCACGCAACACAATAGATGCCAATATTCCAACAAATGCAACTGCAATGATTACGAAAACTAAAGCACTACCTTGTTTCATTTTTTTCTTTTGCATCATCAGCTCACACTCCTATCCTCAAGAGAAAGCATCACAGTAGACTCTAAAACAACCTCAGTACTGTTATTTTCTCTATCCAACACTTCTACAGTAACATCCGCAAATCTTTGTGTCATTTGATCCGAAATAAAGTCCTCCATACTTGACAATGCTTGTCCTGGTTGACTATCTGCACCACATTTCACACTAAAACTAATGTTTGACTTAATTGGAATAGAAGTATCAGTCAACGACAAAGCATAACCATTAAAGGATTTAGAAATAACAATATCATTTTTAAATGAAGTCTTATCATATGTCTGTCCACCGGTATTGTCAAATCCATAAAGCCGACGACAAACAACATTAAAATTAAAATTCGGCTTCCAATCGTTATGTTTCGAATACTGCACATCCAAATCAATCTCATGCAAAATAGGTTCGAAATGATTTATATCATTATTCTCCATATAAACATCATAACTGTAAAACAAATACAATTCTTTGAAGTCATTATATACTACCATATCATTAAAAATCTTATCACTATTGATTACAAGATTATCACAACCGGTTACAGAAGTCATAGTGTACTCGTTATAAACTTGAACACGAACCATTCCTTTTGGAATTAACTCTATGCCATCTTCTATAGCTGTATCCGTCACACTTACAATAATCTTCTTCTTAAGATGCTTCGCAAGTTCACCAATAGATAAAGGAGATGAATGTGTTGCCTGCAGATTTTTTTGTTGATAAATCCTAAGCACACTTTCTGTCTCGTCAGCCTCTGTGGCCATTACTACATTTCCCCCACCAATAGATGACAAATCAGGTACTTTAGAAAAAATATCCTCACTATATTTCGAACAATCGACTTTTACTCTTACTTGATAGTTTTTTCCGTCACTTTCATATCCTTTTTTCGAAACATAATAATATTTTGTATTCTTAAAAGCACCTGTTGTAGAATCAACCAATTCATCTGTACAATCATTGGTAAAATCACTCTTTTTTCTTATCCAGTTTGAAGAAGTATTAATACCACTAATGTTATTAATACTCTTTATTTCTTCCATTACTTCCTGGGCAACATTTGTAGCCCTTTGTTTTTCCTTCGATGCAACATTAATCCTCATACTACCGGAAAAAAAGGTAAGTAATGGCAAAAATAATATTCCAATAACACCCAAACATACCAATACTTCCAATAAAGTAAATCCTTTTTTTCTTGTGCTCATGCTCATTCCAAGAACACTCCTTCCAATATTTAGAAATGGTCGACTAGTAAAAAACACTAGTCAACCCACTTCTGTTAATGATAGAGCTATGTTACTCTTCCTATTATTATTTTTTCTTTTTCGAACTTCCCTCACGAGAGCCAAAGATATTACTACTAATACCGTAGTTAACACCATTGTAATCTCCACCCTGATAATCTGGAACTTTATCTGCATCAATTCCGGCATCTACAGAGTAAATGTTGATATCCATAGTTCCTTTTAATTTTCCAGTCTCTGTATCAAATCCGATTACAACATTATCTACACTCATCTTTGAACTGAAGCTGTTAATATAATTAATCGCATCCACCAATTCCTGATATGAACAAGAATATGCAACAGTTACACAGTTACGCTCTGTAATGATATCACCATATTCCTGAAGTAATTCTTTATTCACCTCTGGTTTATACTCAGAATCAACAATTTCATCTTCTGAAGTATCAATATCTACATCACCATTGTTTCTACTATCTTCCTGACTAAACACCAAATCATTTAAAACAATTGTATTCTGACTTGTGAAAAAATTAGTCTCAGTTTCTAACTTATCCATAATCTCAACAACATTTTCGTTTGTAATGATTTTAGAAAAATGCGACAACATTTCATCACGTTTTTCATTATATTCAACAATTTCAGCTTTCTTAGTCTCTTCATTTTCTCTCATGTTGTCCAACACAGTGATATAACTTCTTAACCCTTCATTATCCTCTGCCAATACAGCAGATTTTTTTTGCAATGGAGAAAAAACAATTATATACGCCACAGCTAATACCAAGATACTTCCAAGTACGCACAACAATACTTTATCTTTTTCAGACACGTTTGATGTAATTTTTTTGTTGTTCATCTATTTTCCCTCCTAATTATCTGTTTGCACTTCTTTATTTTCTTCAACTTCGGCATTTGCTTCTTCTGTCTCTAATCGAAGATTTTCATCAATCTCATCCTGCAATGTTACCTTTTCTTCTGTCAATGCATCAAAACTCTGATATTGACAAATCACTGTAAATACCTGCTGGTCGATTTTTTCATCTTCATCCACCTTCTCAACGATTGACAAAACATTTGCAGTAACTATATTTGGTAATGATTCCAATGCGTTGATAAACGAAGCAATCGCCTTCTTGTCAGGTTTCGCCTCGCAAGTAATAGTCATTGTTGATTTATCTGAAGTCAACGCAGTAACTCTCATGTTTGAAGGTATAATCTTCTGCAATTCTTCAAACATCATAGTCAACTGGTAATTACGTCCTGAAGTCAGATTGTACATATAATGCGTATATCCGTATGCATTTTTAGCATTATAATGGTTCTCATAAACTGCAAGGATATAAGATTTTTCATCTCTTTCGGCTAATAAACTATCGTTTTTTGACTTTAACACTCCATATCGAACACCTGCATAGGCACACATCAAAACAGCAACGATTACAACTCCAACAAATGCAACAACTGCAATATGTCCATTATTTCCAGCATTACTCTTCACGCCACGGATATCCTCTGGAACAAATCCAATCGGAGCAATAGAAGCACCAATTGCAGTTAAGTAATCTGCCTGCTCTCCCTCTGAAACCAAACCTTTCGCAAAGCTGACTGAGAATAAATTATCAATCTTCTTAACATCATATCCGGTTTCATTTGTAAATAACACTTCAATACCTTTAAACTTCGCACCAACACCGGTTAAATAAATGGCGTTGATTCTCTTATCTGAATTACGTGACATAAAGTAATCCAATACACGGTTTACATTGTTCATAATGTACTGAATCGTGTTCGTAACATCTTCTCTGCCTCGTAATTCTCTCATTACACGATCATAATCATCTGATGCCATAGGCACTGCTCGATTTACTTCGCCACCCATGTCAAGTCTTGCATTAATAATATTTTCCTGCATCAAAAGCTGCATCGCATCTCTTGTATTTGTCTTACCAAAAATTGAATTATCAAGTACTGCCGAAACTACATTCATAGCACCATATGGAATAGTTCTTTGCAATGCCAGTTTTTCATTTTCAATGACATTTACTAATGTAGTCTGTTCATTAATCTGAACGGAAACATTTACTCTGCTACCTACCTGTTTCTTTAAGATTTGGTAAACACTGTTTCCGATATAATCAATGGCATTTAGTTTTAAACCTGCAATTTCTGCAAAGGCATAAATATTCTTGATTAAGTTATTTGGAGCTGCTAAAAGTAACAGCTTAATCTTCTTTTCTTCTTTTGTATTTATTTTGTCCAAAATACTATAAGAAATCGTATATTCCGAAACGTCCAATGGAAAATACTCAGAAGCACTAGTATCAATCATCGCCTGGATCTTGCTTTCCGGCATACTAGGAATAACAACCTCACGATTTGCTATCTTTGTAGATACAATCGTAATGTTCACATCCTTACTATTCATCTTTGCTTTCGCAAGATTAGACCTTAATGTCTGTGCCATCAACTCTTTATCCAGGATATATCCATCCTCAACAATATTATCTGGTGTATCAAACGTAATACAATTGCTTACATGTGGATTCTTTTTTCCAGCCTCAACCTCACACACCTTAGTGGTATGTAATCCAATCTCGATACTTAAAATTTTCTTCCCCACTATGTTCTCCTCCTTACATTGCAAGACATTACATTGATGCCGATTTTCGCATCGCACAAACCTAAAATCTGATTACACACTCACAATCCTTCTTAAATCTCTGCGACAGGAAAACAGGCATTTTCTCTCATTTTAAAATTTATTTGCTTAATCCTATGACTGCTTATAAACCAATCATTGAAAAATACCAGTTACAAATCTGGTCTCCCCAGATCATAACGATGACTATTCCCATAGATAAATATGGACCAAATGCCAACACATGATCTTCACCGGATACTTTCATACGAATACTATGAATTACCGCGCCTAAAATACATGCCAGCAAAAATGCAACAATGATATTCTTCCATCCAACTACCAAACCGGCAGCCATCATAAGTGTAGCATCACCGCCACCAATCCAGTTTCCACCGGATACAATAAACAGGATTTCCAAAAACAATCCTACGGAACACATTCCGATGATATGCAAAGGAATATGCTTATAATCAATTGCTGTAGCAACCACACCCATAGCTGCAATGAATAATGTCAAACCAAATGGAATTTCATAGGTTCTAAAATCAATCACAGACATAACAATCAGTGCAGATACTACAAACACATAAACTACGGAAGTATAATTCACACCATTGAAATAAAACACAAAAAAATAAAGTATTCCATTTAACAATTCTATGAGTGGATATTGTATAGAAATATGCTCTCCACACTTTCTGCACTTACCTCTTAAGCATACATAACTTACAACCGGAATCATATCTTTCCAGGCTAACTGGTAACCACAGCTCATACAGTGAGAACGTTCCTTTACAAAATCCTTCCCGGCAGGAATACGTAAAATGAGGACATTCAAAAAACTCCCAATCACAAGTCCATATAAAATTGCTAAACAGTAAACCAAACTACTCATGGTGCCTCTCCCTTTATAATTCCCACGCTACAAGAGTAGCGTGGGAAATGTAATATATGATACTTAATAGAAATACAATTAGTTTCTATCTCCATTAACTTCAAGAACTACTTTACCACTATCTTCAAGATATGCACCTTCAATTACATCATTCGTAACTTTAATTTTAACATCTTGTACCTTAAGCTTGTTAGCAGCTTTTGATTTAAAAGGTGTATCAGTAAGATTTAAACCAGCATATTTTTCAAAATCAGTCTGAAGATTAGTGATTGAACTGTTATTACTAATAATTGTGTTTACATCATCACCATCAGCAAATGTAAGATCCTCATTTTCAGCGGCAATTGTCTGTACTGCAGTTAAAACTGTATCCAATGTAGTTTTGTCTCTACCTGCTCTTGACTTGTCCAAATATGGAATAAGTTGAGTACCAATCAATGCTACTAAGATTGCCATAATAGCAATAACGATGATTAACTCAATCATAGAGAATCCTTTCTTTCCTTTTTTGTTTTGTAGGTCTTTTAGTTTTTTTACCATAACCCATCTCTCCTTTTCTTAAAATATAGTTTGTTGTTCTCCCTTTGTAAACCAAAGGTGTATATCAAAAGTAAGCATATGCCTACTTATGACCAAATTATAATACAGCCTTTCTAGTGTATCTCATAATCTTATCATCTGATAAATCTATTTTGTAAAAATTCATCAACCATTTTCAATTGCTGAGTACATTCCAAGCATAGGCATGTAAATTGACAATAAGATAAATCCTACTAGGAAACCTAACACTACAATAATCATCGGTTCCAATAATGAAGTCAAAGCTGCAGTGGTATTTTCCACTTCTTCCTCATAGTAATCTGCAATTTTTTCTAACATACCTTCGATATTACCGGTTTCCTCTCCGATACGTGTCATCTGATACAACATCGGAGGAAATACTCCTGATTCCTGAAGAGGAACAGATAACGGAATACCTCTCTTTATCTCATCAACAGAATCGCTCAAAGCTGTACGAACGATAACGTTGCTGATAACTTTTGAACTAATTTCTACAGCATCTACAAGAGTAATACCTGCTGCAAGAAGGGTACTTAATGTTCTTGCAAGTGTTGCTGAAGATGACTTTGTAGTCAGTCCTCTCACAACCGGCATATTAAGTGCAAGTTTTGATAAAAACTGCTGTCCATTCTCACTCTTTTTGAATGTAATAAATCCAACTATCAAACCTACATTCAAAATAATGAGTAGCCACCAAAAATGCTTCACAAAATTACTAAGAGAAATTACAATCTTAGTAATGGCAGGCAAATCACCACCTACCTGTTCGAACATATCCTCAAACTGTGGAAATACTACTACTAACATGACAATTACAACGGCAATCGCCACAACAACTACTACACAAGGATAAACCATAGCTTTTTTAATCAAACCGCTGGTCTTTGCCTGTTTTTCAAACTGAACAGCCAAACGTTCAAACGCAATCTCCAAACTTCCGGATGCTTCTCCGGCTTCCACCATATGTATCATAATCGGTGGAAAAGTCTGTGCATGTTTTGACATAGCTACTGTAAGGCTTTCACCTTTTTCTACGTCAATCTGTACCTGCTTGATAGCTTCTCTCAGAACTTTATTTTCCGTCTGTTCTGATAACATATTCAAAGCATTCAAAATCGTAACACCGGCATTTAAAATACTGTTAAACTGTCGGCAAAATACACTCAAATCTCTTGCTTTTACTTTTTTTCCGCCAATATTAATATCTTTACTTAAAATACTTTGTTCTTTAATGGTTATGGGAATCAATCCCTCGCTCTTAAGAAAATCTTTTACTCGCTCTTCTGTCTGAGCTTCCATAGAACCTTTCTTCTGTTTTCCGGCACGGTCCACAGCCGTATATTCGTATGTCGCCACAATATCACCTCTCCCAACTTGTCATTAGAACATACGCTTTTCCAGAGATGCAGGATCTACCGCATAGGAAAGTGCTGTCTCTGCATCAATCTGTCTTCTCAAATATAAATCATAAATCGCATCGTCCATGAGCATCATACCAAGTTTACGGCTGGTCTGAATCATAGATGGAATCTGATGTGACTTTGCTTCACGAATCAAGTTCTTAATGGCTGGATTTGCAAGCATTACCTCAAAAGCTGCAACTCGTCCTCTACCACCAATAACTGGCATCAACTGCTGTGAAATAACGGCCTCTAATACACCTGCCAACTGAACACGCGTCTGTTGCTGCTGTTCTGGTGGGAATACGTCAATGATACGGTCAATGGTTGGTGCTGCACCGATGGTATGCAAAGTAGAAAATACCAAGTGACCAGTTTCTGCAGCTGTCAGAGCTGTCTGAATTGTATCAAGGTCACGCATCTCTCCTACAAGAATAACATCCGGATCCTCACGAAGTGCTGCACGAAGCGCATCTCCAAATCCACCGGTATCCAAACCAATTTCTCTTTGGTTCATTACTGATCTCTTATGATTATGAACATACTCAATCGGATCTTCCAATGTAATACAGTGATGTGCATAATTTTCATTGATAATATTCATCAATGAAGCCAAACTTGTAGACTTACCACTACCTGTCGGTCCTGTTACAAGAACAAGTCCTCTTCTAAGTTCTGTCAATCCTAAAATTGAAGGTGGAAGTCCTAACTGTTCCGGCGTTGGAATTTCTGTATTAATCAAACGCAATACAGCCGCATATGTACCTCTCTGCTTAAAGATATTTACACGGAAACGTCCCATTTCCGGAAGTGAATAAGAGAAGTCAACCTCTCCCTTTTCAACCAATATTTCTGTAGTTCTCTTTGATAACATCGGCTGAATAATCTGTTCTGTGTCTTCCGGCATAAGTCTCGGACAATTTACCAAGTCTTGCAAAGTACCATGAACTCGAAATTTAGGAGGAATTCCAACTGAAATATGAACATCGGATGCTCCTCTTCGTCTAGCTTCTGCTAACAACTCGTTAATCGTAATCATAAGTTCATTCCCTTCTCCCCTTAGGGTATCTTATTCAAATGCAATTCTCTTCATCTCAGCAATAGATGTGACGCCACTAAGGACATACCTTCCAGCTGATGAACGAAGAGTCTTCATTCCTTGTGACAAAGCTACTTTATTTATTTCATCAGCATTTCCATGTCTTGAAATAATATCTTTAAGAGCAGGTGTAACTTCCATAATCTCATATACACCAATTCGACCGTAATATCCGGTGTTATTGCACATATGGCATCCTACCGGTTCATAAATGACTGCCTTCTCGTCCGGTCCCATTCCTAAAGCTTCTAATTCTGTAATATCAGCCATACGACTCTTCTTACACTTTGGACAAAGTCTACGTACAAGTCGCTGAGCGATAACTCCTACTACTGAATCTGCAATCAGATATGGTTCTATTCCCATATCTTCCAAACGGGTAATGGTACTTGCCGAACTATTTGTATGAAGCGTACTAACAACTAAATGTCCTGTAATAGACGCTTTAACGGCAATCTCTGCAGTTTCATTATCTCGAATCTCTCCAATCATAATGATATCCGGGTCCTGTCGCAAGATAGAACGAAGCGCATTAGCAAAAGTCATATCTGCTTTATTATTTACCTGGACCTGGTTGATACCGTCAATATTTGCTTCTACCGGATCTTCTACTGTGATGATATTTACATCTTCAGTATTTAACTCGCTAAGTGCTGTATAAAGTGTCGTAGACTTACCACTACCTGTAGGTCCTGTAACAAGGATGATACCATGTGGATGTGATAAAATTCTGTCAAACTGTACCAATTCATCTGGAGCCAGACCTAAATCTTTCTTATCTCTATTTAATGCTTTCTTCTGAGTAAGACGCATAACTATCTTTTCACCAAAAACTGTAGGTAAGACAGATACACGGATATCATACTCTATACCGTCAACTACACTTGTAATACGACCATCCTGTGGTTTACGCTTTTCTGAAATATCCATACCACCAATAATCTTAACTCGGGCAACAATAGCATTTAAAAGTTCGATATCATACTGCATCTCCTGTTTTAACACACCGTCAATACGATAACGCACACGAACTCTGTCTTCCAATGCCTCTATGTGAATATCGGAACTTCGCTTTCTCGCTGCCTGCTCGATAATCTTATTTACCAACTGAACAATCGGCGCGTTACTAACGTCTAAATTCTCAACTTCCTCTTCTTTACGTTTTTCCTCTTTTTTCTCCTTACGCTCTTTTGCAAACTGCTCAGCAACCTTCATAGCTTCGCTGTTTCCAAAGTATCTGTCTATAGCTTTTACGATATCTCTAGATGTAGCAATAACTGGCTCAATTTGGAAATTTGTCAAAATAGCCAAATCATCCGTCGCCACAATATCCAAAGGATCCGCCATAGCAACACGAAGGACATTCATATTTTCAATACTAAACGCAAACGGAATCAACGTGTTCTTACGCAAAACATCTTCACGTACTAGCTTAAGTATCTCTTCCGGTATCTTAATTTCCGATAATTTTACTCTATCTAACGCTAGCTGACGCTGAAGTGCCGTCACGATGTCATCTTCTGTCGTAATATTTAATTCTACCAATACAGCTCCAAGCTTTTTACCCATGACCTTCTGTCGACTCAAAGCTTCTTCTAACTGTTCTTCTGTGATAACACCTTCCGAGATCAATATATCTCCTAAGCGTTTCTTTTTTCTACCTCTTTGTTCGGAAAATTGAATTGCCATACCTCTCTACCGCCCTTACCAAAAAAATTCACCTTTGCGACAAATCTTTTTATAAATGTTCACGTTTTGCAATTTTTCTAAAATCTATCTATATTATACTAGGTGAATTCTAAAATTTCAAGTACTTTTGTGCATTTTCACAA
>CADBNB010000157.1 GCA_902795895.1 uncultured Lachnospiraceae bacterium
CCGCGGTCGCGCTAGAGTTTTGCAAGCAAAACTGTTTGTTCCAGGAATTTAGAACAAATAGTTTTCTAAAATAATTTGAAATAATATCTTTGTGTATTTTTTTTTTTTTTAACTAAAAAAATGTACAAGATGCATAAAAAAAGTTAAAAAAAGAAATGAAAAAAATATAAAGTAAACAAAAGACAGTGGTTGATTTTTTACAAAAGTGTTAAAAATAATTGAATTTTTTATTGGCGTACATCCAAAAATTGTTATATAATAATGCTATTGGAAAAAAAGTTCATGATAAATGAAGGAGGAAGAATCATGCACAACATTAAGAGAAAAATCATGGGAAGCTTAATGGCTGTATTGATGGGTACAAGTACCATTTTAGGAACATGTCCTGCACCTATCTTTGCAACATCCGCTTCCACAGTAGAAGTTGATTCGGAGGCAACACAGGTAAATGCCAATGACTACGGATTAGTTTCTGCAAACGAAGGTAATATTTTACATGCTTGGAACTGGTCTTTGAAGAATATTAAAGCACAGTTGCCTGAAATTGCTGCGGCTGGATATTCGATTGTTCAGACATCGCCTTTACAGGTTAGTGATTATCAGGATGAGAAAAGTGCACCTGATAATAAAGGATGGTGGAAAGCATATCAGCCATATGATTATGCTTATGGTTCTGTATATGGTTCAGAGGAGGAGTTTAAAGAACTGTGTGCAGAAGCAAAAAAATACGGAATCAGCATAATTGTAGATGTGGTTGCTAATCATATGGCATCGATGTGTGACAATAATGTATTTGTTTTAAAAACAGGTGTAAATGATTTTTGGAAAAATAATCAAGGTACGTATTTCCATAATAATGATAATCGTGCTTTTGGAACACAATATGACAGACCGAATAATGATACAAAAGATGGAAAACCTTGCTATAATTCTGATAAAGACAGATACGCAACTGTATTTTTTAATATAGGTGTGAAGGATGTTAATACGGAGAATGCTGATGTGCAGGCGAGAATGTTAAAGTATTTGGAACAGTTGGTTGCAGATGGTGCCGGTGGTTTCCGCTTTGACGCAATTAAGCATATCGGTACTAGTACTGAAGACAATACAGGCGAAGGCACAAAGAGTGATTTTTGGGTGAATACTGTAAAGAAAGTTCAAAAAGAAAATCCAGAGTTGCTTATATATGGTGAAACCTTAAATAAAGTTGCTGTATCCACAAGTAAGTATGTAGCTGATGGATTAAAGATTACTGAAAGTCAAAAAGGTTGGAATTTGAAGGATATTCTTCGGAATAAGACAATTACTAGTCAGTCAGATATGTTTACTTATGCAAGAAGTTCAGAAGGCGTGTCAAATGACAACATTATTGATTGGGTAGAAAATCATGATACATATTTAAATTATTGGGGCTGTACAGGGCTTAATCATGAAAAACCAAACGGCGAAAATAACTATATGGATGACAAACAGATCATGCTTGGATGGTCAGCATTAGCATCAAGAGAAGGTACACAGTCCTTGTTCTTTTCTAGACCAGATGGGTGTCATTTGCCAGAAAACGCTAATCCGTCAAATAATGATACCAATAAAATTGATGGTGATATTGCAACACTTACTTCAAATAAAACTTGGAAAGATGCAAAAGTTGCAGCCGTTAACAAATTTAAAAATGCTATGATTGGTGAAAAAGAAGATTGTTCGGTGAAAGGAAATGCTGCAATCATCAAACGTGGTAACAAGGGTGTTGTAGTTACAAACTTTAGTGATAGTGAGGCTACTGTTGAGGTATCTGGCTTAACAGGACTTGCAGATGGTACTTATGAAGATGCAAGTGGACAGAATGGAACAATCAATGTTTCAGGCGGAAAAGCAAGTATTAAAGTGAAAGGAACATCATTCGTTGTTCTTTACGATGCAAAAGCAACACCAGTTTCAACAGCAGCACCTGAGGCAACAACAGTAGCAGCAACTGAAGCACCTTCAGAAACAGCTTCAATCACTGTTGATAAGAAAGATGGTTCAACATTTACAGAAGCTATGACTGTAAAAGTTACTGCTTCAAACGCTGAAAAAGCATACTATAGTTATGACGGTGCAGATTGGAAAGAGTTTACAGGTTCTGCAAGCGTAACTGTAGGAAAAGAAGAATTGGTTGCAGGAGATCAGGTAGGTCTTTATGTAGCAGCATTCGGTAAAGATGGAAAACTTGTAAAAGAGTCATGTGTTTATACAAAGGCTTCAAAAGGTTCAACTGGTTCAAGTACAACAACAGCAGGTGAAAATACAATCATTGCTAAGTTGCCTTCAGGATGGGCAAATATGTATATTTATGCATATGGTGAAGGAGAAACTACAAAAGAATATACAGGAAAATGGCCTGGAAATACAATGACAAAGGGTAGTGATGGTAATTACACTTATACATTGAGTGGTGTAGATGGTTCAGCAAAAGTTATTTTTAACGATGGTAATAATAATCAGGATCCAGCAGCACAGCAACCGGGACATACATTTGAAGCAGGAAAAGCATATTCATATGCAGATGGAAAGTTTACACCAGTTGAAGTTTCAACTGCAACTGCAGAACCAGCAACAGGTACAAAGAAAGCTGTTGAGCCAAAAGAATGGCCAACATATGAAGTTGAAAATGAAAATGTACCTTCAGTTAAGGTAGATCAAAAGTCTGGAACATCATTTGACGAGGAAACATTAGATGTTACAATTACAGTTAAGAATGCAGACAGTGCATATTACACAATCGATGGTGGTGTTCAGAAGTCATTCAAGGATAGCGCTACAGTAGCAGTAGGTCAGGGTAAAATCGCTGATACAGAAGTTACACTTCAGGTAGTTGCTACAAAGGGAACAGAAAAGACAACAGAAACATACACATATAAGAAAGTATTTAATCAGGCAAAAGCTGCTAAGAAGCAGACAGTTAAGACAGCTGCATTTACTAGAATTCAGAGCATTATGGATGTTGTTGCAGAAGCAGCACAGGTTAGTGCAGATGCAGAGTCAAAAGGTTTATATAGAACAAACCCATCAAAGAACGTTGGAAAAGAAGCAACA
>CADBNB010000158.1 GCA_902795895.1 uncultured Lachnospiraceae bacterium
CGAGGATGCGCAGACCGCGGAGATGGAGTTAATTGCTGCGCAATACCGCGGTCGCGCTAGAGTTTTGCAAGCAAAACTCTTTGTTCCTGTCTATGAAAAACACTTTCATAATAATATTAGGATAAAACAAAATCATGGTTCGGTCAAGATAGAAATAGTAATTATTATTAAAATTGTAAATTCAAGTCACGCCCCACGGGAATTTAAGTCAGTGAAGCTGACAATGTTACTGTTGAATTTCTAGCGCATCCTCACGGAGCGTTTATCTTAGTTAGAGGGGGTAATCCCGGCTGAGATAAGATTATGATTTTTTCTGATTATAAACATTCATGGCACTTTCCATGCTGTCTGTCAAAATCATTTTTACAGCTGCAGCGGCATCTTTGATGGCGTTTTCTACTTGTTCTGCTTCATTTTTAGGAAATGGAGCAAGTACATGGTCTGCCAAATCCCATCCGGCTGGCTTTTCTCCTACGCCTACTTTCACACGAGGAAAATCCTGCGAATTTAAATGGGAAATGATGCTTTTAATACCGTTGTGTCCGCCGGCACTTCCTTTTTTGCGAAGGCGAAGCTGTCCCACAGCAAGACTGATATCATCAAAAACAACTAAAACATCTTCGGGATCAATTTTAAAGAAGTCGGCAATTTCCCGAACGCTTTCTCCACTGTTGTTCATGTATGTCTGAGGTTGTGCAAGGATAACCTTCTGACCTTCGATGTATCCGGAACCAAGAATAGCTTTGTGCTTCTTTTGATTCAAAGGGATATTGTGAAGTTCTGACAGTTTATCAATGACACGAAATCCTATATTGTGCCTTGTTTTTTCGTATTGACTACCAGGGTTACCTAGTCCAACGATTAAAATCATAATTAACATCCTTTCTTTAAAAATGTTCTCTCAAAATTCATATATTTCGTAAATATTCTATCATTTTCCCTAAACAATTTAAACATATTTATTATATTGAAAAGGAAAATATCGGTGTGTCTGAGTGTTTTTTAACCTCGGTGTGTTTTGTGTGGAGACGATTTGCAGGTTAGGAGAGGTTTAGAAAGATTGTTTCCATTTTTTGTATAGAATTACTAAATGGAAAATAATTACATTATTGAAAACGATGTAATCGAATACACAAATTCGAAAAGCCAAATACAAAATTGTGAACATTTTATTAATAATTACGAAAAAGACAGAAAATTCTTGTGCTAAAATACAAAATTTGGTATAATGATAGGCAGATGGAAAAACTTCTCGGGTAATGCCGAGGGAAAATTGTTGTGTTTGCTGAAAAGTAAGCGAAGCGGATATTCGATCCGTGTGCATGTCTGAACCGCAGGTCATGTCACGCCGGTCTCATACGGTCATTATGGTATATTTGGGGGTTGTTAAACATATACTGTAATAGAAAGCTTGTTGTTGATTCGAAAAAAAGTATATTTGTACAAGCATGACCGGGTGGCATGAAGCTGGTTCTGAACATTGCTACAATTGAATTTGGGGATTAATTACTGTTCAAGTAAAACTGCATGTCAGTCAGCTGATATTACATAAACAAAAGTGGGATTACTTTGAACAGTAATGACATAACCAATTGACTTGTGTGTGACAGAGTTAGTCTGCGGGGAGAGACAGACACTTTGAGGCAAACAGAACGCTAAAAATGGGAGCCATCACTAAAGTAGAAGAGTTGGGGAGGAAATGACTATGAAAGGAAACATCATTGTTGGACAGTCAGGCGGACCTACCGCCGTAATTAACTCAAGTTTGGCAGGAGTAGTAAAGACAGCAAAGGACAGAGGCGTTAAGAAAATCTACGGAATGCTTCACGGTATTCAGGGATTTTTGGATGGAAAGTACGTGGATTTGGCAGAGTACATTCAGACAGAATTGGATGTGGAAATCCTTAAGAGAACACCATCTGCATACTTAGGTTCTTGTCGTTACAAGTTACCTGAAATTCATGAGAATACAGAAGTGTATGAGAAGATTTTTGAATTACTTAAGAAGTTAGACATCGAGTGCTTTATCTACATCGGTGGAAATGACTCTATGGATACCATTCGTAAATTGAGTGATTACGCAATTATCAAGGGACATTCACAGAAATTCTTAGGAGTACCTAAGACAATTGATAATGACTTGGCAATCACAGACCATACACCAGGTTATGGTAGTGCTGCAAAATACATTGGTACATCTACAAAAGAAGTTATCCGCGATGCAATCGGATTAGCATACGATAAAGATATTGTTACTATTATTGAAATCATGGGTAGAAATGCCGGATGGTTGACAGGTGCAGCAGCACTTGCAAAAGGTGAAGATTGTCCGGGACCAGATTTGATTTACTTACCAGAGCATTCATTTGATATTAAGAAGTTTATGTCAAAGGTAAAAGCTCTCCTTAAGAAACAAAAGAGTGTTGTTGTTGCAGTGTCAGAAGGTATTAAGACACCAGACGGAAAGTATGTCTGCGAGCTTGGAAATGACACCGGTTATGTAGATGCTTTCGGACATAAGCAGTTAACAGGAACTGCTACATTCCTTGCAAATACAGTAGCAGCAGAATTAGGATGTAAGACTCGTGCCGTTGAGTTTAGTACACTTCAAAGAAGTGCTTCACACATGGCATCACGTACAGATATCAACGAAGCATTTGCTGCAGGTGGTGCAGCAGTTAAGGCAGCATTTGAGGGAGACAACGGTAAGATGGTTATCTTAAAACGTGTTTCTGACGATCCATATCAGTGTACAACAGACCTTTACGATGTACATAGAATTTCAAATGTTGAGAAACTTGTTCCACCAGAGTGGATTACAGAGGATGGTACATATGTATCAGACGAGTTCATCAGCTATATTGAGCCTTTGATTCAGGCAGAACTTATTCCATTGCCTGTAGAAGGTATTCCAAGACATCTTGTACTTGACTTAACTAAAAAATAAAGTTTAGCCATTCAATTTATAGCCTACTTCTTACTCGGGCGTCTGTAAATTGGCACGACTTTAATATTTCAACTTATTTCGCTAAAAAGCTGTTGCGCGACGTAGTCGCGTGATGGCGTTTATTATGTAATAGGAAATTGCGATGCAATTTCCTATTACATAATAAACGCTCCGCGAGGATGCGCAGACCGCGGAGATGGAGTTA
>CADBNB010000159.1 GCA_902795895.1 uncultured Lachnospiraceae bacterium
ATAAACGTAGGGATTTCATATCGTTTTAAAAGTTTCCACAAAGTTTCTGTATGTCCCTGCACGCCGTCAGTTCCATTGATGACTAATATTGCGTAGTCAAGTACTTGAAGTGTCCGTTCCATCTCACTTGAAAAATCCACATGTCCCGGGGTATCAAGCAAGGTGATATCCATATCTTTCCAAAAGAAGCGCGCCTGCTTTGAAAAAATAGTAATCCCCCTCTCTTTTTCCATTGCATCCGTATCCAAAAAAGTGTCTTTGTGATCCACCCTTCCTACGCTACTTATAGTTCCCCCGGCATATAACATAGCCTCTGACATTGTTGTCTTTCCTGCATCCACGTGGGCAAGAATTCCTATCACCAGTTTTTTCATAATACTCCTCTTATTTCACATCTGAATCCGTCGGATCATATGCCTTACCATCTTCTTCCCTTACAGGTGTTGGCACTGTTGGTTTCTTTAACGGTAATTTTTCTGAACTCTTATACAAATGTGTTGTAATTTTTTTTGCTCTTTTATAAATCCATTTTGCATCTTTCACTTCCAAACGAATACATCCGTGTGATGCAAGAGTACCTAATTTTTCATATTCATCAGCATCTAATGAATGGCTGTCTCCATTTTTTTTATAGATTACCGAATGAAAAAGATAATGGCCGGAAATTCTGGTACAATACTTTCCGTATGCCCCATAAAACAATGTATGCCATTTTCCTGCCTTAGACAATCTTGAATAAGTTCCTGTAATTGTTGAATGGCCTTTAATTCCACAGGAACAAACCATTGCTTTTACAGGAATGCAATAATTGCCTTTATCATCTTTTGCATAAATGATTACTACATTTTTTTTGATATTTACCTCAGCTCTGTAAGAACTTTGTTCACCAATCAATGAAGAGACATTTTGCTTTTGTTTTCCATTCTTCGCAAAATATAATTTATATTTTTTTTCACCAATTTTTACATACTTCCATGAGTCTGAAAGCATATATCCTTTTTTTCCAAAATAATACCAATCATTCTTTATTTTCGTATAACCGCTCGCTCTTTTCCCATCTTTTTTTATATAATATTTCTTGCCAGTATCGGTAGTGTTCCACCCTTTCACTTCAGGAATTGGTGTAGCCGCAGGAATTTCCGTAGTATCCACTTCCTGCTGTTCATTTGGCGTTTCTGTTACTGTAATAACATCTGACGTAGCAATCGCTGTTGCTGTAACATTTGTTGCCCCCAAAGCTTTCGCATCAGTTACTCCGTCATTGCCATCAACAACCCAAAACATGGCACAAAATGACAAACCAATAACTAATCCCCATTTTCCTATCTTTGCACTTTTTTTATACTTGTTACTCATATCCAAAACCTTCTTTTCTTTCGTTAATAACCCATTTTAACAATTCTACGAACTCAAAAATACTATCATCAATTTTCTTCAAATACACTGGAAATACTTGAGTAATGCAAAAACTCTCCTTTTTCTGCAATCTTCTTAATCTCATCTAGTGTAGCAAACTGATATCCGTCTGTTTCACCTTCCTGAAGCTTAATATCATCCTCAGAAAAATCCATAGTATAACGATATACATCTACAAAATAATTATCCTTTTCTTCTGGATTTACACGTTTATAAGTATATACCAATCCACCCTCTGCATTTGATACATCAAGTCCTGTTTCTTCTTTTATTTCTCGACAAATTGCTTCCTGTGAAGTTTCACCTGCCTGTGCAGCACCTCCCGATACTTCCCACCAGCCCGGAGCCCAGGATTTTGTCATCACACGTTTTGTAATTAGGTATTTTCCGTCTGGACGTCTGATTACACCAAGAACAGTCAAATGATAATCTCCCGGCTTCATGTTCCAGTCGTTTCTCTTCATAGTTCTTCCTGTTACCTGTTTATTTTCATCATAAATATCCCATACTTCCATTATATTTCTTCCTTCGCTTTCTAAACAATTTTCATTTGCATATCAACATATCTTTTTACTTTTGTGTTTCAATCCAAAAACACCCACGTTTATATCAATGCACGTTCTTATCTATATTACCACATTTTGTTTCAATCACACAATATCCACTTACAGAGTTTTGCTTGCAAAACTCTAGCGCGACCGCGGTATTGCGCAGCAATTAACTCCATCTCCGCGGTCTGCGCATCCTTGCGGAGCGTTTTTATTCTTCTTGTACTCATCCCAAATGGATTTAATTTCCTCTACTGTAAGATTTGGAACTTTTTCTGCTACTTCATTTATGGATAATTCCTCATCACCTGTTATTTTAAGGGACATTTCAATTGATAATAAAATTAAACTTTGATTCTCTATCTGAAGTTCTTGTTTCTCTACTTGAAGTTCTTGTTTCTCTACTTGAAGTTTCTGCTTTTCTTCTTCGCGTTCGGTGAGCTTACTTTCAAGTTTCTGCTTTTCTTCTTCGTGTTCAGCAAGCTTAATCTTCAGTTCCTGATTTTCAATTTCACTTTTATGTCTTTCGTATTCTACAATTTTTTGATAATTTTCAAAAGAATATGTATCCATCA
>CADBNB010000160.1 GCA_902795895.1 uncultured Lachnospiraceae bacterium
GAAATTTACGCTGTATCGGAAGAAGGTTGTCAGGCAATTTGTCTTGTTACGGTTACGAGAAAGGCGAAGGGAATTAACTTCACAGACCAGTCGGTAATCGTGATAGAAAAAGGTGCATCATTGGATGTTTCAGGTCGTGTGAAACTTACTCCTGCAGATGCAACATCAACTATAAGATGGGGAACCACAGAGTCAAAGATTGCTTCTGTTGATGGCAATGGTATCCTGAAAGGAGTAAGCGTAGGAACAACGTATTTGTTTGCTGGTACAGAGTCATATCTTTCACAAATGATTACGGTTCAGGTTATAATTCCTTCCACAGGAATTACGTTGCCGGCAGAAATGACCTTAAATCTAAGTATTGATGCAGAAAAAACAAAAGCCATTGATTATAAGTTGACTGCAGATAATTCTACCGCAAACCTTGTGTGGAAAACCACAGATCCAAAGATTTGTACGGTTAATGAAAAGGGAATTGTGTCTGCAGTATCTGTGGGAAACACCTATATATTGGTTTACAGCAAAAATGGTAATCTTTCAGGATATGTGCTTGTACATGTAATAATGGCAGCCGAAGGCATAAGTTTAAATGATGATGAGATAACCATTGATGTTGGGGAAAATTATCATATGACCTATGCTGTTACTCCGGCAGGCAGTTCGGGGTATAAAGTGACCTGGAGTTGTCAGCATGAAAAAATAGCAAAAGTAGATCAAAATGGTGTTATTACCGGTGTATCAGAAGGAACAACCTTTGTTATGGCAAAACTTGCTACCGGGGCTGTTCAGTATGTAACGGTAAATGTAGTATTTAAAGCAAAAGGGATTGCTCTAAGTAGGGATACTTTGGAACTTGTTAAGGGTGATACATTTACAATGAATGTTACCTTTACTCCGGAACAAACTACAAACAAGCAAATGAATTGGAGTTCTGATAATGCTTTAATTGCGAGTGTATCTTCAAAAGGAAAGATTAAGGGATTAAAAGGCGGAACGACGATTATCCGTGCAGTTTCAGAAGATGGTAATTATAAAGCTGAGTGTGTTGTTTATGTCATTGAAGAAGTATCAAAAATGAAATTAAACCACAGTTCTTATAATCTTCCTGTAGGAAAGAGCTTTATGCTGACTGCTAAAGTGACTTCGAATTCAGCATCAAATAAAAAAGTCAAATGGACAAGCAGTAATAGTAGAATTGCAAGTGTAAGCAGTAGTGGACAGGTTTTTGGAAAGAAAATCGGAACCTGTAAGATTACGGCAAAAACAACCGATGGAAGCATTATTTCTAAATCATGTACGGTACGAGTTATCAAACGAGCAACGGGAATTCAAATCAACAAAGTTTATCTGAAGGTGATCGAAGGGCACTCAAAGAAGATAAAAGCTAAGGTTACTCCTTCGAATGCTACGATTAAAAATTTATCATGGAGTTCATCAGATGAAACGATTGCTATGGTTTCTAATACCGGTAAAATTACAGGAATTACACCGGGAACTTGTAAGGTTACGGCAAAAACAACCGATGGTTCTAAGTTAAAAGTATCGTGTAATGTTATTGTGTTGAAGGAAGTTCCAGCGACAGGTATTGATTTGAAAGCATCAGATATGATACTTGTGAAAGGAACATCCCAAAGCGCTGGCGTACAAATTTCACCAAGTAACTCTACTGACACACTTTATTACTATAGTGATAACAAGGCAGTTGCCAGTGTTTCATCAAAAGGAAAAATCAAAGCAAAGAGACCTGGAAATTGTACAATTACAGTTTCGACAACAGGAGGATTGGAAGCGTATATAAATGTGACGGTTGTTGGGCTAAATAAAACAAAGCTCAATTTGGAACAGTATGATTCAGATGAACTTTGGGTAGAAGGTATCAGCTCAAATGTAAAATGGTCATCGTCTAATCCTTCAGTTGCCAGAGTAAATGATGGTACAGTAGTGGGAAGAAGAGTTGGTAGTTGTACAATTACCGCATCTGTAAATGGTGTAAAACTGTACTGCAAAGTAAAAGTAAAAGCAATAAAAAAATAACTTGCATTTTCGAACGTATGTATGGTATTATAATAACAAACAAATGTTTGGGATTATAAGTGGAGGCTAGGCGTATGTTAGTTAGTTTGCATGTTAAAAATTTAGCAATTATTGACGAAGTGGAAGTAGATTTTCGTAATCATTTAAATATTTTAACAGGAGAAACTGGAGCCGGTAAGTCTATTATTATCGGCTCCATTAATATTGCTTTGGGAGGCAAGGTTTCAGGGGATATTATTCGTTCTGGAGCAGAGTATGGTCTTGTTGAATTAGTTTTTGATATGGAAAATGATATTGCTTTGGATAAACTTAAGGAATTTGAGTTGCCCGTAGAAGGCAGTCAGATTATCTTATCCCGCAAAATTATGAAAAACAGAACATTATGTAAGGTAAATGGTGAAACGGTTACTATGGGCATTTTACGAGATCTGGCAGGGACTTTGTTAGATATACATGGTCAGCATGAAAATCAATCATTACTCCATAAACAGAAGCATTTACAGATTTTAGACCGTTTTGGAAAAAATACAAGCGGCGAAGATTTAGAAAAGCTATCTAAGGCATTTAAAGAATATAAGCAGGCAAAACAAGAATACGAAAGTAAAAATATTTCCTCAGAAGAGAGAGCGAGACAGCTTTCTTTTATGGAATATGAGTATCAGGAGATTAAACAGGCACAACTTAAAATTGGCGAAGATGAGGAACTTGCAGCAAGATATAAGCGCTTTTCTAATGCGCAGCAGATTGTTGAAACGATTCAAATGGTATATCAGACCATAGGAGGCGGTAATTCCTCAGTTTCTGATGAGTTAGGCCGTGCATCACGCCAGATGAGTAAAGTGGCAGATTATGATGAAAGATTAGAAAATTTTATGGAGCAATTACAGAGTGTGGAAGAACAAATCGGAGACCTGAATTATCAGTTACAGGATTATTTGGATGATTTAGAGTTTGACGAAGCAAAGTTTATTGAAATTGAAAATCGTTTGAATTTGTATCATTCTTTAAAGGCAAAGTATGGAGATACGGTAGAAGCAATCTTTGATTATTATAAAGAATTAGAAGAAAAATTAGAACAGTTTAAAGAGTATGATTTATATCTTGATAATCTAAAGAACAGATTGGATAAAAAAGAGCAAGCATATAAAAAACTTGCAGAAAAGATTTCAAAGGTTAGAAAAAAGAACGGCGAAATTTTGGCAGAGCAGATTAAACAGGCATTGCTTGATTTGAACTTCTTGGATGTTTCGTTTGAGGTACAGATCACAGAATGTGATAAGTATACGGAACATGGTATGGATGAAGTACAGTTTATGATTTCTACAAACCCAGGAGAAGCATTACGACCATTGGATAAGATAGTATCAGGTGGTGAATTATCACGTATTATGCTTGCATTAAAATCAGTTTTGGCTCAGCAGGATGAGATTGAGACACTTATTTTTGACGAAATTGATGCTGGAATTAGTGGTAGAACTGCTCAAAAAGTTTCCGAGAAACTTGCAGTGATTGCAAAGAAACATCAAGTAATCTGCATTACCCATCTTCCACAAATTGCAGCAATGGCAGACCAGCATTTTGTTATTGAAAAGACGGTTGAAGAAGAGAAAACATCTACTCATATCCGTGAATTAAACGAAAAAGGAAGTATCGACGAATTAGCGCGTATTTTGGGAGGGGCTGAGATTACTGATACTGTGAGAGAAAGTGCACATGAAATGAAAAAGTTAGCAGAACAAATGAAAATAGCATAAGGAATTTAGAGTATTTTATGTGTAAAATGGGACATACTATTTATAAAATCATCGTATATTGTTAATAAAAAGCAAAAGGAGATGATAAGTATGTCACGTAATAAGAAGTGTTTTCTTGCTATATGTTTAGTAATTGTGTTTGACTTGTTGTTTATACTTTTATATTTAGTCTTTCATGCAAAAAATATAATTCCACAAAATTTATTCATATATGAAAATGAAAAACAACAGTTTCAATTTCGTGTGTCAGCAGATGCGTCGATACAGGAAGGAACTGCACCGGTTGTATGTATGCAGAATGCCAAACAAAAGAATAAAATCAAATTTGATATAGGAGAACCTTTTTCTTTGTACTCAAAGGAAAAAGGTTCTTGTAATATTTCTGTGAAATTTATGGGGATTATTCCGCTACGAAAGATAAATGTGCATGTAATTCCAAAAGAAAAAGTATTTGTCGGTGGAAAAATAATTGGAATAAAAATCAATACCAAAGGATTACTTGTACTTGGAACCGGTGAAATAAAAAACATAGAGGGTGAAACGAAAGAGCCTGCAAAAGACATTGTGAAAAGTGGTGATTATATTGTAGGAGTGGATGGAATTGAAGTGAATGACAAAGAACAACTGATGGATTATATTGCAGAGTTAAAAGAGAATACAGTTGTTTTAGAATTGGAAAGAAATAAAAAACATATAAAAAGAAAAGTTGAACTAGTAGAAAATAACGAGGGTATTAATAAATTGGGTATTTGGGTGAGAGATGATACCCAAGGAATTGGAACATTAACATGTTATAAAAAAGATGGTAGCTTTGTAGCGTTAGGTCACGGAATAAATGACATGGATTTGGGAGTTACTATGGACATTAAAAATGGATATATATGCAATACCGGGATTTATCAAATCAAGAAAGGGTACGCTGGAAAGCCTGGAGAGATTGTCGGTTACTTAAAAAAATCATCTGCCGATGTAATCGGTATAATAAACAGTAACAGTCAATACGGCATTAAAGGAAAGATGGTTAATGTGGGTTTGATGTTGGAAAAAACGAAAAATGAAAAGAAATATCCAATAGGATTAAAACAAGAGATTAGACTTGGAGAAGCGTATATGCTTAGTGAAATATCTGGTGCATTAAATGCATATAAGATTGAAATTACCAAGATAAACGTGAATGAACATGAAAAAGGTTTGGAAATCAAAGTGACAGATCCGGAATTGATAAAAATATCAAATGGAATTGTTCAAGGACAAAGCGGTTCACCAATCATACAGAATGGAAAAATAATTGGTGCGGTAACCCATGTCTTAGTGAATAATCCTTGTAAAGGATATGGAATATTTATTGAAGAAATGATGTAGTTGATTTTGCATTCGTATGCACAATTAGTGCGACCGCGGTATTGCGCAGCAATTAACTCCATCTCCGCGGTCTGCGCATCCTCGCGGAGCGTTTTTATGTAATAGGAAATTGCATCGCAATTTCCTATTACATAATAAAGGTACAGCATAAAATTCTCTGATAAACCTTTTCAGATTATTTTACGCTATACCTTTGTTACTTACAGTTTTAACACAACTTTTTTAGTTCCAGTGTATATATTTTTCGATTTAATAACAACCGTAACTTTATTTTTCTTTTTATTTAATTTGTATGTTAACGTATAATCCACTTTGTTTTTCAGTGTTACCTTTCCAAGTTTTACCTTAAACGAAACTTTAGATTTCCGATTTGTGACAACAGCTTTTGTAATGGATATTTTTACATTTTTTATATTTATTTTGTTAATCGTAAATGTCTTTGTTACCGTTCCATTGTAATTACCAATTCCTTCAATCATCACTTTTGCCTTGCCCGGATTGATATTGTTTTTCACGGTAATCTTATAATCTTCATTTTCTTTTAAAACATATTCCCCATCAACTATGACCACATTTGGAACAATTGCTTTCCCAGAATAATTCACGCTGCTGATTTTTCCAATCTGAAGCATAGAAATAGATTTCACTATGTAAAATTCTTCTTTTCTCGTGCCTGTATACATACCAATTCCGGTAATCACCAAACTCGCAGTACCAATTTCCGTATTATTTTCATAACTGACGGTATAATCATGACCTTCCCTAAGTTCTACACCATTAATCTCCAACTTATATTCTGCTCCAACGCCATATCCGGTGTAACAATATTTTCGTTCCATTATTACTTTTGCATTGCGAATATCATTTGCCACAAAAACATTTCCATTTGGCATCATTTCTTCATCAATAACAACATTCGGTGTTATCGCAGAAGATGTCGCTGTTTTTATAATATTGTATGAACCTGGCGACACCAAAGGATTAGGAGTTTGCGTTATAATAATTACCCCTGGCAATGTAGTAATAGTTGGTGATAAAGAGCCTGTTGGGGTTGCACTTGCCTTTGGGGTTGCACTTGCTTTTGGTGTCGCACTTGCCTTTGGTGTCGGTGTCGCACTCGCCTTTGCTGTCGGCGTTGCCGTAACCTTAATTGTTGGTGTCGCGCTCGCTTTTGCTGTCGGTGTTGTGCTCGCCTTTGCTGTTGGCGTTACTGTTACTTTCGGTGTCGCGTTTACCTTTGCTGTCGGTGTTGCAGTTACCGTAGTTTTTATTTTTTGAAATACAAAATTGCCATTGTTATCACATGCCTGATACTTGCAAAGAGTATATTTTGTATATGATTTCTGCGCTTCATCAACCGCTTTATTTAACTTATCCAATTCAAAACTTTCAGTCTTTTCTCCTGATGCTTTATAAGAATTTGAAGTTCCTTGATTATCCGACACATCTGAACTACCTGTATCTAACATATAGTAACAATCCACAATTTTCGAACCAGTTTTCGCTCTTGTGATAGCATAGTTATCTGTTGCTGTAATTTTTCCTTTGTAGTAACAATTCTGAATAGTAGCATTTGCCTCTGCACTTGCTGAAATAGCCCCTACTTCGCCACCTTCAGATTTCAATCTGGATGAGCACCAACAATTTATGATTTTTCCTCCATCGCGTACAGAGCGACAAATTCCTCCTACAGAAACATCTTTTTTCTCCGTAATACGAATAGAACCCTTGATTCCCAAATTATAAATCGTTCCAAATACATATGGAAAAATTGAAACACCATTCGAACTATCTTTCACCGAAACCTCAGTATAAATCGAATATCCCTGTCCATCGTAAGTGCCATAAAACATTTTATCTGCACCTACACCGGAATATCCACTAATTGAAATATCCTGCGTCTGTCTATAGTAACATGGCGTTACATTCTTTGTTTCTTCTGTAGGAAGCCCGTTTATCATAGTAATAAAATCATCTGCCGAACTAATCAAATAGGGTTCATTCTCCGTTCCAGATCCTTTTAATTGTGTTGCTGCCTTTACACAATCCATCTTCCCACTGCTATATATCGCCGTCAGATCTGACTGGAAGCCTGTCAAAAGAGTTAATGCCACCGCAGCTGAAATCAAACGTTTTACCAAATTTTTTCTTTTCATAAAAACTTATTCCCCCTATAATACTACGAAAATGTTGTAAATAAATATCTTCATATCGTTAAAATAATGTTAATATTCCTTTCCGATAAAGACAATACAAAAGAACAACTGCAATAATTCCTATAAAAATACCAAATCGAATTATGCCATGTATTTTTTCTTTTTTGTAAATTTCAGCTTTTGCATTTTTCGCCCAAATAACTATTTCATCGGCGTCCTTATAACCAACAATACGTTCAGCTTCTTTTACCACGAAATGTATATCGTCCACTGTCACTGCTGCTTCTTTCTTTTTCAGCATATTTTGGTAGATTTCTTCTTTTCCATCTTCCCTATACTGTTCCAACTGCGCTTTACACTCATTATATCTTTCTTTACAATCTTTGTAATCAAGAATACGGCTCAAGCGTCTAAGAACAACCTGATACACGTGTATACGCAATTCATATTGCTCAATACATCCCATACTGTCTAAAATTTTTTTCACTTTTACATATCTGCGTTCTTTTGCTTCCTCAGATAATGCTTTTGGTTGGCTTTCTTGTGCTGTTTGTTCCATATACTTTCCTTTCTAAAAACTTTATTAAGACTCAGAATATCTATAAATATGAGTCTGAATATCCTGCCATCCTCCCAATACGTAATAGCTCCAGCCTCATCTTTCTATTATACATAAATTTTTAAATCTTGACTATGTTTTTCCATTATTATTATTTTTTTTTATTATTTGTAGCTTTTTAATTTCTTCACTTGTATTACTAGTGAAAA